>DAOWKX010000193.1 GCA_030639705.1 Candidatus Aminicenantota bacterium | reverse complement strand
GGTGCCGAACAAGAGAATGATCCCGGAAAAATCCATAAATCCGCCTGTCTTTTCAGCAAACAGGTTTCGTCCTTTATAGAATTTGTATATGCTGAGTAAACTGGCCACATCCACATTAGATGATAATTCTGAAATAACCGTTGAATTAACAAATAATATACTCAGTGGCGAGGGAACAAACAACAATCTAAAACCATACGATCCGTATATTGCATAATTGATGTACAAATCTGTCTTTATTCTTTCTGTCTCTAAAAATTTTTCCTTATCCTGGATTATTGTCTTGTAATGATGAACGCCAGCTTGGATAAAATAAAGGCATAACAATAAAAATAAGATTAAAATGATTATGTTTCTTCGGCTGAATATCCTCCGGTGTTCCAACAATAAAACGGTGTAAAAAGTTTTCACCGTTTTATTTTAAACCATTTCAAGCTTGTTTTCCAGTCACTTTAAAAAAGATTCTGGCCACATGCTGGCCAAAAAGCATAAATTCTGCACATATCTGATTTAGATTCCAAAGTTCAGACATTCTCGGTAATGAGAATGAATACAGTGACGATTGTATCAAATATAGCCTGTCTAAAATAGACCCAATATCATTAAGTGTTTTTCGGTATATTCCTCTAATATCTCCTTCACCTAAATATGACTTGACCTCGTTAAATTTTTTACCCTCTAAAAGATGATCCTTTTCAAACTTATTGTAATTAAAGCTAACAAGCTTATCGATGGTTTTTTGATTATAAGGAGTGTGATCAGCCAATTGTTTCAGAGTAATATATTTTTCCCTGGCGTTTTCCAGGTTGAAAATGGAATTGTCAACGATTCTCTGAACCTCTTTATAATCAATACCATTTAAATCTGATATCTCAACTTTATGCAACAGAAACAGAATTTCAGAATAGGACTTCAAAAAATGACCCGCTGCCTCAATGATGGTAATTCGAATGTTTTCACTACCCTCATCTAAAAACCCACCTTCAGTTCCATTATGAACAAGCCTGGCAAAAGCATTACCGGAACAAAAAAACAAGATAAAAACAGATACTGAAAAAACCAAAATTTTTCGTAAAGCATTTTTTTTCATTTTAATCTCCTTTTTTTTTAAAGAACCAAAAGATATTCATGATTCAGGTTCTATTTTTTTTGGATTGGAACTTATAAAAACAATCCAAACTTATTTTTTTATGGTGGTATGGTTATTATAATCATTTTACCCTCCTGAGTCTGACTTTTTTATCTGAAAAGCACTATAAATCAAATAGATAAATTCTATTACGATTCAGAATACCAAGATAAATACCAGGCAAGTTTCTTTCCGAAATTGACATATATCCCCAATAGCCTTGCTACATGGGGATTTCCTAACAGAAATCGGATCTCAGTTAAATTTGTAGGTGTTTCGTTTTGTTACACTGAATCATGTCATTCCTCCGCAACCCCCAATGTATCTATATAAAACACCATAGCCCAGAATGTTTCATTATGAAACAGATAGTACAAGGCAATAGCAGAGAAATGCACTCATATTTAATCTCAGGGAATCATTTCAATATGTATCGGTTCGCTACACCCTGCTCAAATTTCGGTTTTTTATGAATGAGGCCTATTCTCTTTTAGAATTTTACCGTTTTTTAAAACCACGGAGTAAATATAATCCGTTCCATTTTCCATTATTAGCTGAATTTCCAGAGTCTCGGTTTTTAATTTAAGGGATAGCTTAATGCCTGCGTATCTGGCAATTTTTATGAAATCTTTCTTATCATGACTGTCATATACAATTTTGACTCTGTTATGTTCCGGGATGACCTCTATTTTTATTATTCCATCGGTTCTATTCAGATAGCTCAACACACTGGACATCAGTTCTTTTTTGTTCTCCGGAGCACCGCCTCCAATGGTTAAGAGAAAAAAAACAGCAAAAAGTAGTATCAATCCAATTCCCACTGCATAAATCATCTTGTTGGATTTTCGCGGGTTTATTTTCCGGCGCCAATTTTTTTTCTTTTTTTTCATCTCGGTTAGAGCCTAGGGTACAACAATATGGTTAAATATTTCAGTAATGATATCGTCGGTGGTCATCTCCTCTGCCTCAGCCTCATATGAAAGGATTATTCGATGTCTCAGGACATCCATTCCAATGGTCTTAACATCTTCCGGTGTAACATAACCTCTTCTCCTGATAAAAGCAAGGGCCTTGGCTGTTTCAGTCAAATATATTGAAGCCCGCGGTGATGCACCAAATTGAATCAGATTCTGCAGCTTTTCCAGGCCTGCTTCTGCTGGAAAACGGGTGGCAAAGACAAGATTAATGATATACTCTTTTATTCGCTCATCCATGTAGACCATTTTATATGACTGGTTGATTCGGGAAACATCCTCCCGGGAACAAACGGTCTGAACCGGCTGCAATTCTGGACCGGTCATTCGATTGACAATATCTTTTTCATCCTCTTTTGAAGGATAGGATATCTTCACTTTTAGTAAAAATCGATCAATTTGAGCTTCAGGCAGCGGATAGGTTCCCTCCTGCTCGATAGGATTCTGGGTGGCCATGACCATAAACGGTTTCTCTATTTCATGACTCTTCTCTCCGATGGTAACCTGCAATTCCTGCATGGCTTCCAGGAGGGCACTCTGAACTTTTGCCGGTGCCCTATTGATTTCATCAGCCAGGAGAAGGTTTGTAAACACAGGACCTTTCCGGGTATAAAAATCAGAAGTTTTGGGATTAAAAACCAGGGTGCCGGTTAAATCTGCCGGTAACAGATCCGGGGTAAACTGTATTCGGCTGAAGTTTAAATCCAGAACATTCGACAGGGTTTTAATCGATAATGTCTTGGCCAGGCCAGGAACACCCTCCAGAAGAATATGACCGGACGAAATCAGGGCGATAATCATTCTCTCTAACAATGCTCTCTGGCCAACAATAATTTTCCCCATTTCGGTTAAAATCTTTTCAATAATCTCACTCTCCTGCTCGACCTTTTCAGTGATGAAACCGATATCTTGATCCATTTTAATCTCCTCAATCATTTTTATATTTCCAATCTGCGATCATTTCCATTGATTTCAATAACCCGGGTCACTTCATGTAATCGGCTTCTGATCCGATCCCCGATACGCTGGGTCAGCGACTCTTTACCCTCCGAGGGATTGTCATAAAAATTGGTTGCACAAACAATGATTTTTTTATGATTATAGCGCTTATTAATCAAATAATATATATTGTCATACACCCAGGGACTAACATGCGAGGCACCCAACTCATCAAACAACAGCAGTTCAACCCCTATCAATCTGTTTATCAACTGATTGATAGCATAAAAATCCCTGCTGGAGTGATCCTCTCCGGTTTTCATTTCCCTCACCAGGTCATTCCAGTCAATATAATAAACATCAATGTTCATTTTTTTAATCAATTCAAATCCAATGGAACAGAGAAGTCTTGTTTTCCCCAGGCCGATAGATCCCTGTAATAAAAGGCCCTCACTCACAGCCGGATAGTCTTCGATGAAACTCTTTATCTTTTTTTTAGCCCTTTCCTGCGAGGGATTTTTGGGATCCGGCTCATAGCCGTCCAATTCGGCTCCAAGGAATCTCAGGGGAATATTGGCTTTTTCTCCCTTATTTAAAACCTGTTCCCTCTTCTGACATTCACAGCGGGAGGCAAATTCTTTACCATTTCTGTTGTTAATCACCCATCCGGTTCCATTACATTTTCCGCATTTATTATCGATCAATTGAGCACCCCGTATATTCCTTTTTTGATAAGCCTTCTTTTTAACTTTGAGAGTGCCTTCATTTCAATTCTTCGGACACCCTCAGGGCTCATTTCCATTATTTTTGCAATTTCTCTCAATTTCATGGGCTCTTCTTTGTTAAAACCAAACCGCATTTTGATCACCCGGGCCTCTTTTTCAGTCAATTCTTCTATATCTTCGCGAATCATATTTTTTAATGAAATGCCCATCATGATCTCTTGGGGATCATCAGCAGAATCATCCGGAAGAAAAGTCGAAAGATTGGGAAACCGCCCCTCGGCCACTCCTTTGTCCAGGGATACAATTTCAGCCGGTACCGAAAGCATCACCTTTACTTTTTTTTCAGGAATCCCCAGGTGTTCCGCCAATTCGTTCTCGCTGGGTTTCCGGTTTAACATTTTACTCAATTTGAAATATACTTTTTTAAAATTAAGATAATCATTATAAAAAATATCCGGAAACGAAATAATATTTTGATTTTTTGATAAATATCGCCTGATTTCACTCCTCACCCACCACAGTGCGTAGGTATAAAATCTGTTGTCTCTTCGAATATCAAACCTTTTTAGAGCCTCGATTAATCCCTTATTCCCTTCATTGATGAGGTCCAGCAGGCTATCTTCCTTAAAATAATATTTTAAGGCTTCTTTAACCACAAGCTTTTGATTGGCAATTATAATCTTTTGAAATGCTTTTTCATCACCCTGTTTGACTTTTTTAATCAATTCTTTTTCTTCTTCCGCGCTCAAAATGGAAATATTCTTCACCTTTTGAAAATACAAGCTTAAAGAATTCAGGGATTCTTTATTGCTGCTTTTTGTCATCTCGGAATATGGTCAATTTTGAAGAAGAAAATTTTACAATTGAATTTTTCTTTTCCTCAAAAAAACTCTCTTTTCCATGGAATTCTTTTTTCAACTCTTCCAGAAATTTTGCAAATTCTCCCTGCATGGCTTCCATCTTCTCTTTCATTTTAAGTATAATCTCAATACCGGCCAGATTCACTCCCATTTCCCTTGAAAGATTCAAAATAAATTCCAGTTTAATGAGATCCTTTTCTTTATAGACCCGTGTGTTTCCCTCGGTTCGACTGGGAACCAGCAATCCTTCTCGTTCGTATAAACGCAGGGTTTGAGGATGGATGTTGTATTTTGAAGCAACGGCTGAAATTAAATAGGTTTTTTCCTTCATTTGGTCAGTCCTTCTCTGGGGTTGTACGGAGCGATTTCTTCGATCCTTTTTAGCAAATCTCTCACCTCAAGGTCCTTGATTGATGGCGGAATAATCTTTATTTCAATAATCATATCCCCTTTACTTTTGGTCTTGGGATTGACAATCCCTTTATCTTTCAGTCTCAATTTTGTACCTGAATGAATAGCTGGTGGAATTTTCAATTCCGATTGGCCCTCGAGAGTGGGTACCTTAACCTTGGCGCCCAAAGCTGCCTCTGCAAATGTGATCGGCAGCAGGATTTCCAGATTTGATCCTTTTCGTTTAAAAAATTGATGCGGCATGACTTGAATGGTAATGATCAAATCACCCGTTGATCCTCTGAATATTCCGGCATTTCCTTTTCCACTAATTCTGACTCTTGCTTGATTATCAACTCCAGGTGGGATTTTTACCCTGATTCTGGATACCTTTTCGACTCTGCCTTCACCATCACAGGAATTACAGGGATCACCCGGTAAAAATCCAGTCCCTCCACAATTTGAGCAAACCGAGGCAAATCTCATGAAACCGGTTTGTTTCTGAACCCGACCTGAGCCTTTGCACACCTGACATGTTTTTTTAGATGAGCCCGGTTTGATTCCTTTTCCATTACAGGTGGAACAACTCTCTTTTCTGACGACCTGAATCGGTGTCTCTATACCCTTGGCAGCATCTAAAAAACTCAGATTCATGGAATAATGAAGATCTTCACCTCTCTTTGCTCGGTTTTTCTGGGGAGATTGGAACCCCCCGGCACCACCGAAAATGGTTTCAAAAATATCTCCAAATGTTGAAGATCCGGATGAGGTAAAATCAAATCCTTCAAAATTCGAAAATCCGCGATTTTCTCTGAAATTCCCTTTAACAGAGCCAAAGGTGTCATATTGTTTTCTTTTCTTGGGATCTCTGAGTATTTCATAGGCTTCGGTAATTTCTTTAAAGTGTTTTTCAGCATTTTTATCACCCGGATTTAAATCAGGGTGATATTTACGGGCTAATTTCCTATAGGCTTTTTTTATCTCTGAAAGGGTGGCACTCCTGGTGATATCTAAAACCTGGTAATAATCTTTCATGTAAAAATTTTACTTTACCTGGCCTGAAAAATCAAGGTTATGAAAAGCGTTCAGTCTTTTTCTTCTCTTTCGGTTCTTTCTTGCCTTCATTTTCAGCTTGCTTAATTCCCATCCAATAGGCTCTGATTTTCTCAGTAATATCGGTGGGATGATTTTTCACAGCCAGCCTCTCTCCATCGTTTAAAATGATCACTGTATCGGTATTACTCTCTATAGATCGAATCATATTTACATTTAATAAAATCTCAATCCCATCTTTTCGAATCAATCTAATCATTTTTTTAAATTTTCCCTCAATTTATTTTCCTGGAATTTATATACTATAATACCATTTTTTATATTATGTTTCAAATATCAGGGATCAAGCCTACATTTTTCCCTTAATGATTTTCACATGAGAAAAATTCAAATTCTCAACGCCCATCCACAGTTCTCTCGTGAAAAAAATTCAACTATTCGTTTTTCAGAAAAAACACTTCAGATAATTTTTCAATATAAATGAAATCATCCACTTTTTCCAGAGCATGAAGCGCTGCATTTTGTTCGGCCTGTCTTTTACTCTTTCCCGTGCCCCTGCCAATCTCTTTTTTACCCAAATATACAGCAGCCGTAAAAATCATCTTGGGCGATTTACCGGATTCTTCCAGAATATCATACTGCGGTAAAATATTTTTATGTTTCTGAAGGATTTCTTGAAGCTCTGATTTATAGTCATTAATTTTCACATGTTTCTCCATTAGATTCTCCAAAAAACCTTTAAAAAATGGAGCGATGGTTGCCGCTGCTACTCTGAAACTTGAATCAATATAGATGGCGCCCACCACTGCCTCAAAAAGAGAGGCAATTATTTTCCTGTTGTTCCGTCCCCCAATTTTTTCTTCTCCTTTTCCTAACAACACATAATCACCGAGTTGAATGGAATGGGCCATTTCAGATAAAAAATTGGTGGATACCAGATGGGCTTTCAATTTCGATAATTCACCCTCGTTTGATTTTTTTAGTCTCTTAAACAACAAGTCAGTTACCACAAGATTGATTACAGAATCACCTAAAAATTCAAGTTTTTCATTATCGATCAAAATCCTTTTTAATCCTTCATTGTAGGATTTGTGAATGAGGGCATTTCTTAAAATCTCCTTGTTCCTGAAACTATAGTTTAATTTTTTTTCCAGCTCTTCAATCATTTAACTTTCAGTACAATAAAGGTCAGGTCATCCCGGTTTATCTTTGAATCCGAAAAATCAATGCTGAAATCCAGTATCTTCTGCTTTATTTCACCAGCGGAATTATTGTGATTTTTTTCAATTAATGTCATAAGATTATCAATACCTAACATTTCATCTTCACTATTCATGATCTCAGAAAGACCATCTGAAAAAAGAAACAAAATGTCACCCGGGCGGTAAGGGATTTTTACCTCATTCATATTCTTTCTCGAAAAATTTATTAAGCCGATTGCATTTCCCGCCGGATCCAGTTTTTGACATTGTTGTTCTCTGGAATCATAGAAAATGGCAGGCGTATGGCCGGCACGGGATAGGATGAATGTCTTTTCAGGAATTATAAATTGGGCGATGTTTATGGTTATAAAAGTTACTTTATCAAAGGAATGGCTCAAGCTGTAATGGCATTCAGAGATTAAATCCGCCGGAGATATCTCTTTTTTCTGGAGGTAATTCATGATCCCTTTGAGCTCTGCCATATAAAATGCAGCCGATGTTCCTTTTCCCGAGACATCCGCCACTAAAACATAAAGGTATTTAGAATCTTGATAAAAATAATCAAAATAATCACCCGCTATCTCTTCTGCCGGAATATTGATCGCCGCAATCTCAAATTCGGGGGTATCAAAATCTTCTTCCGGAAGTAATTTTAATTGAATACTTCGAGCAATCCTCAACTCTTCTTCCAGTCGCTGTTTCTCTTTTTCCTGAATCAACAGGCGTTTAATACCGGATGACATTTCATTAAACGATTCAGCCAGGTATTGGAGCTGGTCTCCTGATTTGATTTTAATCCGAAAACCGAAATCTCCCTTTCTGATTTTCTGTGTACCTTTGGTAATCAAATTAATCGATTTGGTAATCACCCTGACAATCCGAAATCCAACAAAAAAAGAAATCACAATAAAAGTGGCGAACAGACCCATAAGAAAATATATGAACTTTTGAATATTGAGCTGGACCGAATGGGTATCAAAACCGGTAATCTTTTGAAAAATCTTATCGTAGTCTATCAACAACCAGTGCAAATGTTCCCTTTCTATCATATCCTTTGAATTATTGGCATCGAAATCAATGAATTTAAATTTATAGGGCCAGGGCAAAAAAAGTGTTTCTTCTTCATCGGATGCCATGCTGGCAATTTCTTCGGTATTATGCATGCCCTCAACCAAAGAATCGAATTTTACAAATTTTATTCTAAAATCACTTATGGTTGATAATTGATCCAGGAAATCCTGATCAACCAATGAGGAAATAAGAACAGCAAAATCCCCTCTCTTTTTCATCACACCCAGATAAAAAGTATTGTGAATTTTAAAGTAACCAGAAAACTGATTCACTTTTAATTTATTGAAATCAAATCCATCCGGATAGATAAAGAAGCGCTCATATTTGTTTCCCCTCTTTTCAAAAAGGGCAATAACCAGGTTTTTCGGCCTGAATCGAATTAATTGGCTTGTCCTTTCGAGCATCTCATCAGCATCTGGCTGGACCAAATATCTATCCACAGTATACTCAAGCTGATTCGCCTGTCTTTTTATTAAATTATCAATGATGATTACACCGTACTGGGCAATAATGATATAAACAATAAATAAGAAGAAGATAAGGATTAATATTATCGGGGTAATCACAAAAAACAACCCGGAAAAGATAAGTCGATTCCTGGTTTTCCATAATAATTTTCTTTTTAAATACAGTAAAACCCGGATGACAACCACTGTGATGAGTAACCATAATAAAAAATCAAATAATGTCCGGAATATAAATAGTGACAAAATAGTCAGGATGAACAAAACCGAAATCAACAGGTCAAATTTCTTCACTTGTCTTAACATACTGATATATTATAGTATCAAAGAAATCAAAATACAATACTCCCCGGTATCATTGTCTTTACCCAACCGATGATGTATAATTTCATACCCTGAACAGGAGGAATGATGAGCCAAATAAACGAATCCATATTTAGAGAATACGATATCAGAGGGATCGTGGATGCTGACTTACAGGATGATGTGGTAAAAAAAATTGCCTCAGCTTTCGCCACTGTTTTTATCCGGGAAGGGAAGAAACAGATTGCAGTGGGAATGGATGGTCGACCCAGCTCCGAACCAATAAAAAAATTAGTGGTTGAAAATCTATCAAAATACGGGCTGGATATACTGGATATCGGACTTGTGCCCACACCTGTACTCTACTATGCGGTTTTCAATATGAGTCTTGGTGGAGGAATAATCATAACCGCATCCCATAATCCGCCTGAATACAATGGTTTTAAAGCCCTGGTGGGAAAAGATGCCCAATCCGGAAATCAGATCAAGGAAATTTACAGAATTGCCAAAGAGGAAAATTTTCCGATTGAACATCCAGGAACCATAAAAAAAATCGACATTATAGATGATTATATTGATACCATCGGCAAGGATATTCAATTAAATAAAAAAATTAAAGTTGTTGTTGACTGCGGAAACGGAACCGGTGGATTGACAGCCATTCCCCTGTACAAAAAATTAGGAGCCGAGGTTATCGATTTATATTGCGAGGTGGATGGACATTTTCCCAACCATCATCCGGATCCAACCAAATCGGAAAACCTGGAAGACATCATTTCCAAAGTAAAAGAAACCAGGTCAGATGTTGGGATTGCCTTTGATGGCGATGCGGATAGAATTGGTGTGGTTGATCAAAATGGAACCATACTCTGGGGAGACCAGCTGATGATCATTTTTGCCAAAGACATTCTGAAAAAAAATCCCGGCCGAAAAGTGATTTCTGAAGTCAAAGCATCTGAAGTACTCTACAAAGAAATCGAGAAATACGGTGGTATTCCTATCATGTGGAAAACCGGTCACTCCATCATAAAGAAAAAAATATTCAGGGAGAATGCCATATTTGCCGGAGAAATGAGTGGCCATATATTTTTTAATGACCGCTGGTTTGGATTTGATGATGCCGTATATTCAGGCGCCAGGCTTCTGGAAATCCTGGGCAACTCAGAAAAGACATTATCCGAAATAATGAATGGTATCCCCAAAGCCATTAATACACCGGAAATAAGAATCGATACCACTGAAAAGGCTAAATTTAAAATCGTCTCTCAAATCGTCACTCATTTTAAAAAAGATTATGAGGTTATTGATATTGACGGAGCCCGGATTAAATTCCCTTCCGGATGGGCACTGGTCAGGGCATCCAACACCCAGCCTTCACTGGTAATCCGTTATGAAGCTGATACCCAAAAACATTTAAAGGAAATTCAGGATAGAGTTGAGCCAATCTTAAGGGAAATAAAAGAAAAAACCGAAAAATCCAGCTAAAGATTTTTTTTCAAATCGGGATCTGTTTGCCTGATTTCAGTAACCAGAGTTCCGATTACAGATAAAAAGGCAAATAAAAAGAGTCTCCACGCCCCTTCAGTTAACAAATCACCTGTGACCATCCCAGCATTTCTACCCAAAAATCCTGAAACAATTGTATAAAAAACCGCCAGTAAAACACCACAGCTCAATGCAGATATGATACGGTTTGATAATCTGGCTCCCCCACACCCTTTTGTTAAGAGAACACCGCAAATAAAGGGTACCACCACCACAATCCACCAGATATCTTTTAAAACCGGCATAATCCCAATACTGATTAAATAAAAATAATCACAAAGCCCCAAAAACAGTACACCAACAACAACAATGAAGCCAATGTGCCAGTATCTTGACTTTTGCGAGGCTCTGTTTTCAGCAATTTTACGCATCCGGCGGCGGATGGTCAACGGCCAATTATAAAAAACATTAAAAACCCAGTGCTCCAGCAGAGCTCCTCTTTCTCCAAAAACCGGAATACGGTGCACAACCTCCGTGGCCCAGTGTCCGGCCATAAAACGCGCCAGTTCAGGGTATCGATAGGTCATCTGAATCGGAAAGGCCAGATAGCCGATATATTTAAAGAAACTCAAGAATGAAGCAATATTGTAATCCCTGAAGTTGCGTTCCTTTATCACCAAAAAAATTACATAAAAACCCCTCACCAGTGATCCAGGAGAGATCGGGGTAATTTGAAACAGTACCAAAATTGCTGCCACCGCGGCCATGGCTTCAGGTCCGGACATTTCCGGATGGCTGCTGACATAGATCCAGCTGACAATAATTGAAACAATTTGAGTTACCGGCAAAGTACATAAATGAACCGCCAGACTCTTTAGATATTTTTGGATGAAGGATTCTTTCAACTGATAGCGAATAATCCGGGCATCCTCTGTATTTAATATTTGCTTTTTCTCTCCATCAATAATCATATGGCCGAGCCATTGTTCCCGCAATTTCTGATTAAAATACAGCTTGATGGGCCGGATAAAAATATAGTGTAAACGTTCTTTCAGATATCTCCAGTCGGATAAACACCGGTGTAGTCCAGCTGGCAGAATCGATAAAGCAAAATGAAAGTAACATTTCCCCAGAGATTCTGAAATCCGAATCGCTTTGGCTTCATTTATTCTCCCGTTCCTGTGCCAATGAATCAGCCTTTCCAGGCATTTCCCCCGGACCGCCTGTTTCAAATAGGACCATCTGGTAATTACCTGGCAATAATGTTTACGCCATTCAGCATGTCCCCATATTTTTCTGAGTACTTTTCCCATTAAAGGAATCAATCCCAGGACATAAAACATGACTGTCTTGAACTTACTTCTCTGCAGCTTCTTTTCAAATTTTTGATCGATCAAACCCCGAATCCTCCAACCGTTTCGAGCGCTGGTTAAAATTGTTGACCAGAGTCTTCTGCTGAATAATAACCGAACATGATGATGGCTGATGTCCGGAATAGAATTTCTGTAAATCTCTTCATTCCTGTTTAGCTGCTCCAGCATCGATTTCATATCGGTGAACACCTGATCATTGCGCTGTACAAATCGAGTCAGCTTCTTACGGTTCCCCCGATCAAACTGTACCAGACTGCCTCGTAATAATCCTTTTATTATGAGTTTGACATCGGCAGGACTCATAGGTAAAAATGGCAGAAGTACCAGACCGGCTCTGAAATCAACAGCCACCAGATCATCAGTAGAACTATCTGCCTGAGGAATTCGCTTTAAACAATTGGGTTGACTCTTGCAGGTCCACCATTCATATTGACGTGCGAATTCCTGTCCCCCCATTTCATGAAGCAGATGGACAAAATCAGCCATGAATTTCTTTTTGGCTCTATGTTCGGGTGAACCAAGATGTCTTTTATTTACCGGCTTTTTGCGATAAAACCGTCTTAACACATCCAGATGGTCATCCACTTCTAATTTCCAGGTTCTCCCATCCACCCAGTCACTGATTTCCCCACAACTTCCCAGGTTTAAATCCACAAAGGTGGCATGTACATCATTAACCACATTTTCATCACCAAAATATAATTTGGCCCCTCTCCTGAAAAACTTCTGCCAAAGTGCCCCCGCTCTGGTTGCCGAAAGATTCACCTGGGGTTGAAAGAATGATTGAAATCCAATCCAGTACAATAAATTACGGAAAAAGTGAGAAAAACCTGAAGGCGGGATCAAGATTTTTAAGGCATAAATTCGGTTTACCTCCAAGGATCCGATGGGGCCATCCTCCAAATCCAACACCCTGACCCGGTACACCTGACCGGCAAATCCGCCACCCACAAAATCATCGATCTTTAACCGGACATGACCCTTATTCTCCCGTTCCACTCCGACAATCTCATAGATCAATTCTGTACCCGCATCATAGCAACGGACGCGCATGGGGCGGAATAATCGTATTTTGAGATACTTTTTTTTTAATTGATTACATACATCAATCGAGTATTCCTTTGCCATTATTTTTGTCCTAACGCCTTCCTGTTATTCAATCAAACTGGTATTGTATATAAATCAAACTTTTATTTCAATACAAAAGGAAATGATCAATATGCTCTTTATACATCTGAATTTGCGAATCAATATCCGGTTTGATTTCACTATATGATAAATTTTTTTCCAGTGATTTCCTGATGAAATCCGAGCCACATATCATATCTATGGGTGGACGTTCATTTTCAAACTCATAAGGCGGTTTTCTCCATTGAAATTGATCCGGGTGATGGAGTTTAATTAACCTGATGATCTCATAATACACCCGGAAACTGTTGAATTCATCAACTGCATCCGGCACCACCAGGATTCCCTGACACACTTTACCTGAATATTTGGAGAACTCCGGTTTGAAAAAAATCGGAATAAAGGAGACTCCTTTTAGTTCAAGAAACTTCAAGCCCTTGATTAGCTTTTGATGATCTAAAAAAGGGCTGCCAACAAACTCAAAAGGCCGGGTTGTTCCTCTTCCCTCGGATATATTCGTCCCCTCCAGCATCACTGCCCCGGGATAAACCATTGCGGTTCGGTGGGAGGGCATGTTGGGAGACGGATAGATCCAGATTCCTTTAAAATAATTTTTCCGGTTCCAATTTTTGAGTTTTCCAACCTCCAGATTGAGTTGAAGGTCATAAAAGGTCAAGGCAAAACTTAAATACTCTCCTGCGGTTAATCCATGTCTCATGGGAACCGGAATCGTACCGACAATGCTTTCATAACCTTCACTCAGGACATTACCCTCAAGCATGATCCCATTCAGTGGATTAGGCCGATCAAGTACAATAAAATCAATCCCTCTGCCGGATAGATGTTTCATGATCAATACCATATGGTTTAAATAAGTATATACCCGGGTCCCCAGGTCAAAAATATCAATGACCAGGGCATCAATATCTTTTAATAATTCTTCCTCCGGCAAACGATTTTTTCCGTATAGACTATGGACTTCACAATCCAGCTGGTTCCAGTAAAATGAGTCAGACAGTATCATATTATCCTGCCTGTCAATAAAAAAACCATGCTGAAGCGACCAGATAGATATAAACCGTTTCCCTGCCTTTTTTTTTACTGTTTGGTAAACCGGAACACACGATGAATCAACCACAGAACTCCCGGTAATTAGAGCAATATTTCTTTTTTTCAAGACCAGATCAAAATCATTCTTAAAAACATCAATCCCCAATAATAATCTGGATTTATCACTCATTTTTTACAGCATCCACAACATTAATAGAAGCGGCTTTTTTTGATGGGATGAGGGTGGCAATAAAACTGATAAACAGCGATGCAGCCATAACTGCCAGTATATCAATGAGCGAAAGGGAAAAGGGGACATAACTCAATTGATAAAATTCCTCCATTCCAGCCGGAACCTCAATCAACTCAAATTTATTGGCCAGGTAACAAAAAACCACCCCAATAACCACTCCAACCGTGGTTCCCAGCACACCAATGATACTTCCCTGAATAAAAAAGATTCTCTTAATCAACTTGGGAGTAGCGCCATAAGAGAGTAAAATTCCGATGTCCTTGATTTTTTGGATCACCAGTAACATCAAGCCGGCTATTATATTGAGGGCGGCAACAACGATAATGAGGGTAAGGGTGAAAAAAAGTACGGTTTTTTCCATTTCCAGGGCAGAATACAGAGCGGCATTCAAATCTTTCCAGGTGATTACGGATAATCGCATCGGTAATATTTCTCTCAGTTTCTCAGCAATGGTTTCGGCATCAAATAAATCCCTCAAATAAATTTGAATATAACTTATTTTATTTTGAAGTTTGAATAATCTTTGAGCTGCATTGAGATTGGTGATGATGGTGCTATTATCCACCTCATATAATCCTGATTGGAATACGCCTGAAACCCGGAATTTTTTCATTCTCGGTATAATCCCTGTTGGAGAAAGAACCGGCTGGGGAGAAATAATCAAACAGGAATCACCCCTGAATAAACCCATTCTTCTTGAAAGTTCTTTTCCGATTAACAACTCATTTTTCAGCAAGGGTAATCGTCCGGTTAGCAGTTTTTCCTGCCAGCCTTCATCTCTGATTAATGTCAGATCAACACCCCTCAATATGGCACCAGAAGCACTTTTTCCTGATCCCTTGATGAGAATGGTTCCGAAAACCACAGGACCCGCAGTTTCAATGCTCTTAAACCTTTTGGTAATATCTTTAATGACCTCTTCATATCCTTCCAAACCATCTCCAACAATATTGTTAACCATGATATGGGCAGTTGAACTCAGTATCTTATTCCGAATATCACCCTGGAATCCGTTTATCAATGAAAGCGCAATAATGAGAGCTGCCACTCCAATGGATATGCCGATTATCGACACTAAAGAAATAATGGAAATAAATGAACTCTTCCTGCCTCTAACCAGGTATCTTCTGGCTATAAAAAATTCAAACTTCATTCTTTAGGTCGCAGGAGTGGAAATAATATCACTTCTTTGATGGATTTGACTCCGGAATATAACATCACCAGACGATCGATTCCTATACCTTCACCGGCAGCAGGAGGCATCCCGTACTCTAATGCTTTTATAAAATCATTGTCTAATATTTGTGCCTCCTCATCCCCTTTCTCCCTATTTTTTAGCTGTTCTTTAAACCGTTTTCTTTGGTCAACCGGATCATTTAATTCAGAAAATCCGTTGGCGATCTCCTGGCCGGCAATAAAAAGTTCAAATCGGTCCGTAAGCTCGGGATTCGTATCACTTCTTCTGGAAAGAGGGGAAACCTCTACCGGATAGCCCGTGATAAAGGTCGGCTGGATCAGCCCCGGCTCGACGAGCTCGGAGAAGAGTAGATCGAGAAAACCTCCCCTTCCCATGATTCCCTCCGTGTCGAGCCCCCGTTTCTTCGCCAGCTCTTTCAAGGCTTCAGCGTCCATTTCCCTCAGATCCTCATCCGTCGCCTCCATCCCACCATAGTCACGAAGAATATCTCGTAGTCGTTGATTTAGCCCCTCGGCGGCGGCCCAGCAAACACGATTTTTCTCAACGAAGATAAGCCCCTCACGACGCTTTCCACCAGAGCTAATCGAT
>DAOWKX010000182.1 GCA_030639705.1 Candidatus Aminicenantota bacterium | reverse complement strand
TTACCTTTCCTTTGATCTCTAATCTATCTTCTCGAACAACATCTCTATACTGTTCAGGAAAACCTTGATCATTATGCACGTCCCAGTCAAGGAGAATAAATAATTTATCTATAGAATCAGCCCAGGCCTTCGCCTCATCGTAGTGTTTTCCCTTGTATTGTTTGAGATTATGTTCAAAAAGATTGATTAACTCTTTTAGTTTTGATATGTTTTTTCTATTCAAAATATTTACCTGAATCTCCCACCATACCTAATAAATTTTTATATTTAATGATAGTTAAAATTGAAATTGATGTCAAGATTCCGTAGAGTAAGTATTCATTTTTTCTAAGTGTAATGTATATTAATTGAGCGTGAGGGAATTTCTTCTTAAGCGTGCCCCGCAATGAGCGAAGAATGTCTGAGCGATTGAGGACCGGAGATAAAAATTGAGCACAATTTTTAGCGTTAGCGAAGAAGATATTCCCGGAAGCGATAAAGAAAAAATCAACTTTTATGTTTAGACTGGCTAATTTTCTGAATAATTAAAGTCGCCTGATAGGCTGCGCCAAAACCATTATCTATGTTGACCACACTCACCCCTCCTGAACAGGAGTTTAACATGGACAAAAGTGCTGCCAGACCATTAAAACTCGCACCATATCCAATAGATGTGGGAACAGCAATAACCGGAGTTGATGTCAGGCCGGCCACAACTGACGGGAGTGCACCCTCCATTCCGGCGATCACAATGATAACCCCATAATCGTTGAGTTTTTCTCTCAGATCAAGTACCCTTGAAATACAGGCAACCCCCACATCATATTCTTTCTCGACTCTATTACCCAGATAAAGTGAAGTAATATATGCTTCTTCCGCCACCGGTTCGTCAGAAGAACCGGCTGTAAGAATCAAAATAGATGAACGAAATTTTATCTCGGGCTTTTTTTTAAAGGTAATAACCCGTGCTTTATCATGATACAGCAAATCCGGAAACCATTGTTTTAAGGTCTGAAACTTTTCCAGCGAGACTCGGGTGACTATAATATTTTCGGAAATCTCATTTATGTGTTCTATGATTTTTCTTAACTGATCGATATTTTTATCCTGACCATAAATAACCTCAGGAAGGCCCCGCCTTAATTTTCTATGCAAATCAAGTTTTATATCCCCAATATCTTTATATGGTAAATCCCGTAAAAACCTTAAAAAATCAGTCTCAATTATTTTTCCGGATTTCAATAAGCGTATTTGATTTTCCAGTTCGGATTTAGCCTTCTCTTTTTCTGTCATTATTTTTCCAAGCCTTGTTATTTCTCCGTTTTTTGATATGATCCTTCCAAATTTTCTGTCTGGGATACAGGGGATGGGGACGGTATGGAAATTTAACCTGGACCGGGTCAACACCAATCACATTTGGCCAGCGGTTATTCCCCAGCGCTTCTTTATAGGCAAATTCAATATAGGAAACCTCATCTATATTAAATCCCATTACATAAGTTGTCAGAGAATCAGCTAAAACAGGATCTTCGGAAGCAATGGCAAATCCGTGAAAAACCGGACTGCCCTTTATGGGCCCCTTACCTTCCATGCCGTGCAGGCCATCAATCAGTACCAGGGAAGGTTTCACTTTTTTTAATAATTTGACGAAGTTATTACCGCCATATTCAATTAATTGGAAAAAAGCATCATTAGTGGAAAAATTGATTTTTTTCATTTCGGAACTGGAAGCACCGAACATAAAGACTCGCTCTTCGGGTTTTACAAAACCGATAATATTTGGGATTGATAAAAAAACCGGAAAAATATTATGAATTTTGGGAGGAACCACGGTAATCATATAATCGCAATCAAATTGACAGTAGTGGATCTGTCTCTTTCCGGATATAGTATCGACTTCAAGAACATTCTCATGGGGCAAATCATCCAGATTGACCAGCTTGGCTCCATTCAACTCTACCTCTTTATACCTGAATTTATAAAAAATATCCCAGGTGGTTTTACCTGAAAAATAAGCCCCGTCTGATCCCTCTATAACCGATATATCAGAAACTGAAAAATTATCTTTTAAATAAAAAATCAACGATTCAACAGTTTCATAATGAGTATTGGCATAAATCTCCCGGGAGCCAGAAAGATTAATCTTTATGGCAACCCGGTCAGAAGACCTCACACCCATATGGGGTGCAATGGTATCCATGATCTTTTTCACAAATTCTTTCTGCCGGGTTTCTTTGATTAAGGCAATCTCTTTTCGTTTCATTCACTCAATATTCGGTTGGCATTTTCGATAGTTTTCAACTATTGCTCAATCATCTCCCAAAATATCGATACAGACTAAATCAGGTTTTATTCAATCAGTTTAAAGGGAATTTCAATCTTTGCTTTTTTCCCAGCCTGATTGTTGTCACTCAGACCAACAAATAATAGATAATCTCCAGCAGGCAGAAAATTATTCCCTTTTTTAAATTCTAATTTTTGAAAAAAGTAAGGTGTATTCAATGATGGAACTTTAAAAATTAAAATTTTCTTTTTACCCTGTCTGATTTCCATCTGAGTAGAAACATTCCATTGAGGCTGGTTGTTTTCAACTTTAGCCGCACCTTTTATAAAAAAAGTCAGTGTCGGACTTTCGTTTGCTTTAAACTGAATCTCTTTACCGATTATTGGAAAAAACAGCTGTTGCCCAACCTGATATTTATTTTTTAAAACTGTAAATCGCTTTTCCACAATACGCGATTTCATCATTTCCCGGTAAAAAATGGGTCTGGAATACTCCAACTGACCGAGAGGAGAAACCAGATCCATGAGTGTTAATTTGGGAACATCCAATTCGATCAGCAAGGTTCCATCAGAGGAATTATCATAACGGTCAATATTAACCAGAATATCATATTTCCCGGGTTCCAAAATGAGCCCGAAAGAATAATACTCAGTCTCTTTCTCATCAAAAGGAACCGGGGATTTAAATCTCTGAATGATATTCCCTTCTTTTACCACCCTCAAGTAAAGATTGTGAAAGGAAGAAAGAACAGGGATCTCGGGAGCAGGCGGCTTTTCCCAGGTCTTGAGTGGACGCTGTTTGCCTTTCTGTTTTCCTTCGTTCTCTGCTGCTATTTTTTTATTCTCCTCTTCCAGCTCTTTTAATTTGTTTTCAACAAATTGATTATACTCATCCATTACCTTTTTTTTCT
>DAOWKX010000230.1 GCA_030639705.1 Candidatus Aminicenantota bacterium | reverse complement strand
GGGTTTTCTCCGGAAGATATTCAGAACTTGAAACACAATTATAAAGCAATTGCAGAAAAAGAAATTGAAAAATGCAGGAATAATGGTATTGAGCTCATTTTCAAAGAAAACGGCTGTTATCCGTATCTGCTATCTGAAATATTTGATCCCCCGGATTTTTTATATTTAAAAGGTGATAAATCTGTACTAAAAACGGAAAAAATTGCAGTGGTAGGTTCCAGAAGAGGGAGTTCTTATGGGCGATCTGCCTTGAATCACATTGTTCCTGATTTATGCAGATCTGGATTAACCATTGTTTCTGGCATGGCATATGGAATTGACTCGATGTCTCAGCGAATAGCGGTAAGGGAAAAAGGAAAAGCCATTGGAGTGAACGCGGGTGGATTACTTCATCTTTACCCGGCTGGGAACCGATCACTCATCAAAGAGCTGTATGAAAATGGATGCATCATATCCGAGTTTCCTCTGGATACGTTTCCCAGGCCTTTTTTTTTCCCCATCCGAAATAGAATTATTGCCGGTATGTCAAAGGCGGTTCTGGTGATTGAAGCTGCTCTAAAAAGTGGATCTCTGATCACCGCCAGATTGGCGATCGAACAGAATAGAGATGTATATGCGGTCCCCGGCCCCATCAATTCTCCCCTGAGTCAGGGAACCAATGATTTGATTGCTCAGGGAGCCAAATTAATTCGGAATGCCCAGGATGTTTTGGATGAATATGGTATGAAATTAAAAAGCATAAAAAAAGATGAAAGTCTGAATTTCGGTCCCAAGGAAAAAAAGTTACTTGACTTAATGGGTGAAAATGAGGTAAAAAATATAGATTATTTTGTTGAGCATTTGGATTTGTCAGTATCTGAGATAATATCTTTATTAATGGGCATGATCCTAAAAAATGTTGTAGTTGAAGAAGAAGGAGGCTACAGGCGATTGGTATGAAAAAAAACACACTGGTCATTGTTGAATCACCGGCCAAATCCAATACAATATCTAAATATTTGGGCCGTTATTATACTGTGAGTTCTTCAATGGGGCATGTACGGGATCTGAATCCCCACATATTGAGTATAGATGTCAATGATAACTATCGGCCTCATTATGAGGAATTAAAGGAAAAAAAGCATATCATAAAAAAGCTGAAAGAGCTTTCTAAAAAGAGTGAAAAAGTTTTGCTGGCTCCGGATCCTGATCGGGAGGGGGAAGCAATTGCTTTTCATTTAAAAGAATTATTAAAGGGAACCAATGAGAACATTTATAGAATCATTTTTTATGAGATAACCCCCGGGGCTGTTTCGGAAGCGATCGAAAATCCATCGGATGTGGACCTCAATAAAGTCAACTCCCAGCAGATGCGCAGGATTCTGGATCGCCTGGCAGGATACAAAATCAGTCCGGTATTACAAAAAAAAATGGGAGGACCGTTGTCTGCCGGTCGGGTTCAATCAATAGCGCTGAAATTAATTGTGGAAAAAGAGAAAAAGATAATGGAATTTCAACCAGAGGAGTTCTGGACCATTGGAATCAAGCTTGAGGGCAGCACACTGCCCCAGTTCATGGCAAAATTGGAGAAATTCGCCGGTAAAAAACTGAAGATTTCAACCAAAAATCAGAGCGATGAGATCCTGGAGGCATTAAAGACAAATGAGTATATTTTACCGAAAATAAAGAAACGAAAAAAAAAGACCCGGCCCTTTCCTCCGCTTATTACTTCAACTCTTCAGCAGGAAGCATACAGGCAATTTAAATATCCGGTTAAAAGGACAATGAAAGTGGCCCAGGGATTATATGAGGGGATTACTTTGGAAGCCGGAAAATCATTCGGATTGATTACTTATATGAGAACTGATTCATACAGGATTGCCAATGATGCTCGGAGTGGGGCCAAAGATTTCATCGTAGCTGAGTTTGGAAATGAGTATTACCCAAAGAAACCCAATTTTTTTAGTAAGAAAACAAAAAGTCAGGATGCACATGAGGCAATCCGCCCCACATTGCCTCTCAGAAAACCGGAGTTGGTAAAAATATATTTGAGTGATTCTCAATTTAAAATATACAGATTAATTTGGAATCGTTTTTTGGCTTCTCAAATGGAAGAAGCCAGTATTGAAAAAACCGAATTTGATATTGAAAACGGAAAATATTTATTTCAGGCCAGAGGGGAGGTTATTAAATTTCAAGGATTTTTAAAACTTCTGGGTCATGAAAGCAATGTTGAACCACTTCCCAATTTAGCCGAGGGCGAAGTGTTAAAACCGGTTCAACTGTATCCAAAACAGAATTTCACCAAACCACCTGCTCGCTATACGGAAGCCAGTTTGGTGAAGACATTAGAAGAAAAGGGCATCGGCCGGCCCTCAACCTATGCCACGATCATTGACACCCTGGGGAAAAGAGAGTATGTATACCGGGAAGATCGTAAGTTTGTTCCCACACTTCTGGGAATGAATGTGGTTGCCTTTTTGGATGATAAATTTAAAGAGATGATGAATTATAACTTCACCGCAGAGCTTGAGGTACAATTGGATCAGGTTTCCGAAGGAAAACTGGACTGGGTGAAGGGAATAGACGGTTACTATAAAAAATTGGAAGAGGAACTGAATAAAGTCAAAAACCTGAAAAAATCCGACCTTTATCTGGAAAAAAAATGTCCGGAATGCGGGAAAGACCTGTTATTGAAGTATTCTTTTAAAACCAGAGGGTGGTTTGTCGGTTGCACGGGCTATCCAGATTGTAAATATACTGAACGAATCAAGGAAGACAATACCAGAATCAAAAAAGAGGAAATACTGGATGTGACCTGTCCTCGCCCTGGCTGCGGAAAACCTCTCATAAAGAGGTATTCTCAAAAAACAAAAAAATATTTTATCGGTTGTACGGGATATCCTAAATGCAATTATATCGCGGCTGTCAAGGAAAACCTGGGAGAATGTCCGATATGTCAGCGTTCATTGGTCAGAAGATATTCCAGAAAAACCAGACGGTATTTTGTGGGTTGTTCCGGCTATCCTGAATGTAAATATATTGCCGCAAAAAAAAAGCAATGAAAAGTAGAGTGAGTGTGATTGGCGCGGGTCTGGCCGGAGTTGAAGCGGCATATCAGATTTGGAGTAGAGGGATTGAAGTTGATTTGTATGAGATGAGGCCAAATCGCATGACCGAAGCCCATCAAACTGGATTTTTAGCTGAAATGGTTTGCTCAAATTCCCTTGGCTCAACAGATATGTCCTCTGCATCTGGTCTTTTAAAGGAAGAGTTAAAACGCCTGGGATCTTTTTTTTTATCAGAAGCAGAAAAAACCAGGGTGCCGGCTGGAAACAGTTTTTCGGTTGACCGGTTAAAGCTGTCAGAACGTATCACCCGTAGTATTCGTTCCAAATCAGGTATTAATCTCATTACCAAGGAAATCAGAGATATCGATGAGATTGAAGGCACGGTTATTATTGCCACCGGTCCACTCACCAGTCCGGATTTATCTGAGTCGTTAACCAGAATTACCTTAAGAAAAAACTTATTTTTCTTTGATGCCACCAGTCCGATTATCCGGTCTGATTCGATTGACTTTTCTAAACTATATCGAGCCTCTCGGTACAACAAGGGGGCGGCCGATTTTGTCAATATTCCCCTGGATAAAGAATCATATGATGAGTTTGTCCATGAATTAACCAATACCGAAACTGTTGCAGAAAAAGAGTTCGAAAAGATTGATTTTTTTGAATACTGTCTTCCTGTTGAAGAAATTGCCCGCCGGGGAAATCAATCCCTTGCATTTGGAACCCTTAGACCGGTTGGTTTGGAAGATCCGAAAACCAATACAATACCTCATGCGGTTGTTCAACTCCGACAGGATGATCTGAGAAGTAATTTTTATCAAATGGTCGGTTTTCAAACTCGTTTGAAACAAAAAGAGCAGAAGCGAATATTTCGTTCGCTTCCGGGACTGGGAAAAGCACAGTTCGAACGGTATGGACGCATGCACCGCAATACCTATATCAATGCCCCTCTGATTATCAACCATTTTTTTCAGTGCAAAACCAGGGACGATGTTTTTTTTGCCGGGCAGATATGTGGTGTGGAAGGATATGTGGAATCCACCGGTTCAGGATTGATTGCGGGAATATATGCCGCTAAAAAAATATTGAATGAGCCACTTATCCCCTTGCCGGAAACCACGGCAAACGGAGCTTTGATTCATTATATCACCCGATCAGATTGGAAAAATTTCAAACCCACAAGATTTACCTTTGGATTATTAAGGGAACTTTCCGAAAATAATTCCCTTTTTTCCAAAAAAAGTAATAAAAAAATGAATAAAAGAAAAAAAAAAGAAATGAAAGCGTCTGTTGCTTTAAAAAAATTGGATGAATGGTTATTGAAGATAAGCAATTAGTTGATTATATCAGCTACCTGCAGGATATAAAAAAATTCTCTGCCCATACCATAAAGGCTTATAGGCAGGATATCACTCAATTTTTAAATTATATGGATAAACATAATCTGGCCATTCAAAAAGAGGGAATCAGAGATTTTATTTCTGAGATTTTTATAAAAACCAGAAATAAAACAACTGTATCGCGAAAAATTTATGCGATTAAATCATTTTTTATTTTTCTTTTAAAAAATGGAATTATTGATAAAAATCCTGTTGATGCCATCAGTATTCCCAAAATTGATAAAAAAATACCCGAGATATTAACCATAGAAGAGATGACCGCTTTTCTTGACCAATTACCGGAAAAAAATTTTATCCAGCTGCGAAACAAAGCCATATTTGAGCTTCTCTATGCCACTGGTTTAAGAATTTCGGAGTTAACCCATTTGAAACCCACTGATATTGATTTTGAGAATAGATTGCTCAGAGTCATGGGGAAGGGAAAGAAAGAGAGAATCGTGCCTTTTAATAATACGGCTCGTGATATTTTAAGCTCGTATTACCGGGAAATGAAAAAAACGAACAAGACATCCTGTGATTATATTTTTGTCAATATGCGCGGAAATAGAATCACAGAAAGATCTATCGAGAGAATTCTTCAGGATTCTTACCGACAGGTCATGCAGTCTGAAAAAAGAGTGTATCCCCATCTTTTCCGTCATTCCTTTGCCACACATTTGTTACAGAGAGGCGCCAACCTTAGAATCATCCAGGAATTACTGGGTCATTCCAATTTGTCGACTACCGAGAGATATACCAGCCTTAATTTTTCTGACCTTTTAAGGGTGTATAAAAAATTTCATCCCAGGGAGCAGTGATGAAACGGGTTTTCTGTTTTTTATTTTTTTGCTGCGTTATTTTTTCCTTTTCTGCTGATGATAAACAACTTCGTTTGATCAACAAACGGATTCAGGAGATAAAACAGAAACTGGAGACATTGAAAGAACAAAAAGGTTCAATATTAAGTGAAATATATAAAATAGAGCTGCGTTATGAAAAAGCAAAAATCGAAGGCAATAAAATTGATTTTCTGCTCAGGAACACCCGTCAAAAAATACAACAAAAGGAATTGAGAAAAAAAAAGCTGGAAAGTGATATTGAAGGTTCAAAAGAGAACATCAAAGAAATGATTCGCATTTTATACAAACTGGGCTCCAACTCATACTTGAAGCTGCTGTCGGCCATCAACAACCTGGATGAATTGTTTAAAAATTATCAGTATCTTGTTACTTTGATTGATCATAACCTGGAGGCAATAGATATTGTAAGAAAAAAGATATTGCAGGTTAAAAAGTTAAAAGATGAGCTGGAAAGCGAGTATAATAACATTTTGAGTCTGAAAAGATCGAAAAATAAAAAATTGCTGGCCATGCAGAGTATCAAAAGCGAGAAGCTGAAGCTGATTTCCGCCATAAATATGGATAAATCACACTATTTAAGACACCTGGATGAATTAAAGTATGAGGCAGAACGTATAAATCAACTGATTTACAAAAAAGGTGCTAAAGAAGATTTGAGAATCATTGATGTGGATCGATTGAAGGGAAAACTTATCTGGCCAGTTGCAGGTAAGATCATATCTTCTTTCGGGAGAAAAAGAAGCACCCGGTTCAACACCTATATTTTTAATAATGGTATCAAGATCCGGCCACACAACTCTGATAGAGTGAAAGCTGTTTATTTTGGTGAAGTGATTTATGCTGACTATTTCATGGGCGGATACGGCAACCTTATGATTGTGGAGCATGCGAAGAATTTTCATTCTTTATACGGCCATTGTGAAAAATTTATTAAAAAACCGGGAGATAAGGTCAGGGAGGGGGAATGTATTGCTCTGGTCGGTGATACCGGTTCAATATATGGGAAATCCCTTCATTTTGAAATTAGAAAAGATCTGAAGTCCCGGAATCCCCTTGCCTGGCTGATAAAAAGAGAGTCGGATGATTAAGTCAAATTTATGACTTGCAGTGATTTTGGCAATGATGATAAAATATAGGGCTATCCTTTTTAATAAGAGGTATTTTATTTTTCATTGGAACGAAGATTGAGGCCTGAAATGTGGGTGACGATAATGAAGAGAAGTATTAAAATTTTATTTTTTGCTTCCATCATCTTCATTATTATTTATCTGATTGCGGGTAAAAAATTTTTTCACAATGACCAGGGCGACGATTCCCGTTATCTATCATTATTTTCTGAAGCCGCAGTCCTGGTAAAAAACCATTATGTTGAAGAGGTTGCGCCGGAAATCATGTTCCCTGGAGCTTTCAGTGCGATGGTGTCCGGTTTAGATAAATATTCCTCTTATCTGGATATAAAAAAGAGCCAGCTCTACCAGCTGTATCAAAGCGGAAACTTCTATTCTCTGGGGATTAGTGGTCTTAAGGAGAACCAGTATTTTACTATAAAGGATGTATTGTGCCATTCACCAGCAGATGAAGCAGGTCTGGAATATGGTGATGTGATTAAGGCTGTTAATGGCAACAGCATGTATTCTCTTTCTTTCTGGGAAATGTTTTTGTCTATTTTATCGGACAGATCGGTTGGGATGGAATTAAAGGTAAGAAAAAGCGGGTCCTCTGAAGTCCAGACATTCAATTTGAAGACCATATTTATTCCCAAAAAAACCAGAGTTATTCAACTCAACAATGATATCCATTTGATGGAGTTGAGACGAATTGACCGGGCAGGAGTAAAATATGTTAAAGAAGCCATGAAGACTTCAGCGGGATCAAAATGGGTCATTGATTTGAGAAGGTATGGGTGGGGTGATTTTGAATCTTTCCTGGAATTAACAAAAGTATTTGTCAACCGAAGTGTTCCGCTGTCTGTGGAAGCCAGAAAAGGCCAGGTAGATTTTATTGTTGGTTCCCCTGCTGCACCTGTTTATCATTGTGTTTTTGTTATCAATGCCTCGACAATTCTGTATTCAGAGTTGTTGGCGCAGGTACTTAAATCAATCAATGCGGTTCTGGTGGGGCAGAAAACCAGTGGCTTTACACCTCGATTAAAACATATTTATCTGCAGGATGGGAGTTCTGTCCTGTTAACAGATGGGATTTTTAAAATAAATGGCAAGAGGACCCTGGGATGCGGTATCGTCCCCCAATTTGAAATAAAAAGAAAGGATTCAAACCAGCTGTTTTCCCGATGCATTGCCCTTCTGGAGGGGAAGTAATGCCTGTAAAAAAGAAATCCGTGTCACAGAAATCATCACTCATCCCTCTGTTTTTCATTTTTATTTTCTTGGCATTGGTAACTGTGATTGTGCTGGAGTATCTTGATTTCCAGAAGGGAAAAGAATCCTTTATTTTTCAGAAGATTATTCCGCTGGAGAAGAAATCCGAAGAGGCGCTTGAAATCCAACGGTTAAACAAGAAATTAATTTCTTTTTTAAAAAACAATCATATTAAATTTAATTATTTTATCGATGAAGAGAATCTGTATCATTTCAAGATGGATACCCTTCATCCGGATATAAAACGCATTGTTGCCGGTATTGAAAAGATTATTGCCGGATTTAATTTTACCTTGCATCTGTCAGAGGTTCAAAAGAAGCCCGATAAAATTGTTCATCTTTACCAGGCAAAGAAAAACAATAAAGTCACTCATGTTTTTTTAATGGCCGGTGAAATTGAAGTCAAAACAATCACTCCGGAAAAGAAAGAAAGTCAACTGCCAAAGATTGCATTTATTATCGATGATATTGGAAACCGCCAGGGGATGGCCATTGAATTGAAGAAAATGAATATCCCCATTACAGCTGCCATCCTGCCGGATGCTCCCTATGCCTTTGATGAAGCCAGACAGATCAACCAGTATGGGCTTCAGGCCTTGATTCATCTTCCCATGCAGCCTAAAAAGACTAATTACCATCCTTCAAATCAATATAAAGTAATCCTGGTAGATTCTGATGTTACTCAGATCCGAAAAATTGTTCAAAGAGCCCGGCAGGTAATACCGCATGCCAGGGGGCTTAACAATCATGAAGGATCCCTAGTTACCTCCAGAAGAGAGATTATTACCAGGACCCTGAAAGTGATTAAGCATGAAGGCTTGTTTTTTATTGATTCCAGGACGGCTGCAGACACTGTTGCCTATGATGTGGCCAGAGAGCTGAAAATGAAAACCGCCTTTAGAGATGTTTTTCTGGATTATGTTAAAACCTACTCCCATTCTATGGAACAGATCAAGAAATTGGTATCCATCGCGAAAAAAAAAGGTACCGCAATTGCCATCGGGCATCCCTTTGAAACCACCCTTCAGGCCATCAGGGATTCAATTCCCTCCATTCATCAGCTGGGAATCGAGATTGTGTTTGTTTCCCGGATTTTAGAATAAACAGCCTCATTTTCTTCAATCACAGAGCCAAAATTCACCACCTAAATTTGGATATTTCCCCAAAATCAAGATCAAGCTGGCGTGTCAGCTTCCCTTTGAACGGCTTGCGAATCCCATTTCTCGCCAATATCGAAAATGGGCAATATAGGGAAGATGCAGTGCATCATTCTGAATTTTGCATGGTTTGTGATACAAACGTGCAAAATAGCTCCAAAAAACGAGAAACG
>DAOWKX010000198.1 GCA_030639705.1 Candidatus Aminicenantota bacterium | reverse complement strand
TTTATTTTCTCTATCTCAATGGTTTGTAAAGGTGTTTTTTTAATAAGGATACTAATTGTTCCCCAGCTGCGGATTGCAGCAATGTGAAGAGCCGGATCAAAGTTGCCGGATTGCTCCATGGCTTTGATAATGGTAGTCAATAACCGGAATGACTGACGGGGGGGTGGCACAATATAAAGGTTCAAACTTAAAAATCCCTCCGGCTTGAGATGTGAAATATATTCTCTAAAAGCCTCGACAGTAAGTTGGTAATCTTCTGATAATCCCGAAGGGCCGGATGGAATACTTCTGGTCATGGAGATATCAATGATATTGAATGTCTCAGGACGGGATTTCAACCATGATCGGCCCATTCCCTTCCAGGTATTTTTAGAATATATATGTCCGGAAAAATGTGCGTATTGTGTTTGCAATACCTCTACCAGAAGGGCATTGGATTCCACATTATATATATTTCTAATATTATAATAATTGGCCATTAAAGTCGGAAGTCCCCCTTTGGGATCAATTAGGAGGGCATCCTTTTTCCCGGCGATTTCATAAACCAGGGCCTGAGGTAAGTGGGATAAAAAATGAAGTTCGCTTTTTTTATCCGGACTGGTTATGGCCATTATTTCATCACCATCGATCGAACATCCGATCTGGGAAGGCAGGGGGTGAAGATATTTTAAACTCAATCCCGGGGCAAAACGAACAGCCGGGCTACTAAATATATCAATTCTGGAAAAGGAATCGTAAATCGTGGTGATATGTCTGGAATTCGGATAACGAAGTGCCTGGGGCATTTCCTTAAAGGGAGATATTCTGGGAGTGACAAATGCCGGTTGGTATGCCATCAGTAATACGATTATCAGGAGGCTGAGTATTGATATTAATTTCAAACTTTTTGTTCCGGTAAAAGGGATGGTAATCAGGGCAACAGCAGATAATAATAATATAACCCTTTCGGGGCTTAGATTTTTTAAAAGGAATAGTATTCCCACGGAACCGATTCCGGCTCCCAGGAGGTCGAAACCATAAAGAATCCCGGATTTTTTGCTGATCGAATGATAAGCAGAAGCAATGATAAGGCCGGTAAAAAAAAAGGGGACTAATAGGACAAGATAATAACATCCAATGAGAAGAAATTGGGCTTTTGACCATTGAAATTTAACCGGATCAAAGGGAATCTGGTTTGAAATCAAATATCCTGCTGAAATCGAAATGCCCAGAAAAAAACCATAAAGGCTGAGATTTGAAAGTGATTTCAGTTTCGGAAAAATAGAAAGAAAGGTTCCGCTCAGAGCCAGACCCATCATGGCAATACTGATCACCATGAAGGCGAAGTGGTGCCAGAGAGAAATTGAAAAAATTCGGGTCAGTGTGATTTCAAAAGAAAGACTGACCGTCGAAGCAATAAACACAATCGTATAGATGCGGGTATTCTGGATCATGGGATAACCATGATTATTATAAATTGAATCACAATAAAATCAAGGCTTTGATCATTTATTGAATGTAAAATTCAAGTGAATAATTGTTATCTTCAGTTGAATTGAAGCTGTAGATATGATATGTTTTGGCTTATAAAAAATGTTCAACCTCATGAGAGTCAAACTGGTTAAAGGGATTATTGCTTCTCTGGGTCTTTTTTTGTTCCCTCTTTCCTTGAAGAGCGATGTGGAATTCCCCCTGATACAGGCATTCACGGTTTTCCCCTTTTCAGAAAAAGAAACCGTTGAGAAAAACCAATTTTCTCTCTCACTCCATACCCGTTATTCAAATGTATACTCCCTTGATTTTGAAAAAGTGGGGGTGAATGATTTTGAAATGGCAAGTATCGGGCTTGATTTTCAGTACGGTTTAATAGATGGGTTAACGCTGGAATTGTATTACCGGTATTTTTTTATCTATGGAGGATTCCTGGATGGAGCCATTGAGGTGTTTCATGAGTTTTTTAATTTGCCTTCAGCTAGAAGGGATCACTATACGCTCGATAGTGTTCATTATTTTTATAAAGATTATTTTCAATATACAGATGCCACCGGAACCAGTTCTCCTCTTATTTTTTCGATTTTAAAACAGCTTGAAGAATCAAATAATATAACTCTCTATGGTCGTTTGTTTATTGGTATCCCTTTGTTAGCCAAACCGGGCTTTGTTTCTGACCAGGTTTCCTGGGGATTGGGTTTGATGGGAAAGGGTGTGTGGAAGGATTTTTGTGTCTTTTCCTCCATTCACACCTCTTTTATCAAAGCACCCGAATGGATGGATGCAGAGAGCCTGAAACCGCTTCTCTTATTTTTTAAGATTCAGCTAACATATAAAAGATTTTTAACCGGATTCATATTGAAAACATCTCCATTCAAATTCGGATATTTTTCAAGTAATGCCCATCAACTCTATGTCGGATATAAAATATCCGATAAAATTGAAATTGGTATCGTTGAAGATCTTCCTCCATTGGATACCACACCCGATATGGGATTTTATTTCAAATATAACATTTTATGATTTTTCAGGCTTTGGGTTTCCCGGTCTAATCCCAGATTCCGGGGATGGATGTCCCGCACTGTTTACAGATTCCTTCTGACAGGTTTACGATGCGGGTGGTATACCCGCTCCTTTTTATGAGCAGGGCTTTACATTCAGGACAATACGTGTCAGACCATTCGTCTGACATGATGTTTCCGCCGTATAGGTATTTGATACCCATTTTTTTTGCAGATTTTAGAAAACCGGTAATGGTGGTGATTTCAGTAGCTGTAGTGTCCAGAAATTTGAAATGGGGGAAGAATCGTGAAACATGCCAGGGGATTTCTTCATCCAGGTTGAGAATAAAATTGATCAGTCCGTTGATCTCTTTTTCATCGGTATTTAAATCAGGTATCAGCAGGGTGGTCAATTCAATCCATATCCCACTCTCTTTCATTCGTGCTATTGTATCCAGTACCGGTTGCAGTCGGCCATTACAGTATTTTTTGTAGAAATTGTCATTAAATGCTTTCAGATCAATATTGGCTGCATCCAGATAGGGCTGGATCATTTCTAAAGCCTCCCGGCTCATATATCCGTTGGTGACCATCACATTTTTCAGTCCATTCTCTTTAGCAAGTTTTGCTGTTTCAACCATCAGTTCGAAAAAAACGGTTGGTTCGGTATAGGTATAGGAAATTGATTTTGAGTTGGTTTTCAGGCTCAACTCAATCAACTGTGAGGGAGATTTTTTTTCTCCAAAGATTTGATTTTCGTCTTCCACCATTGACAGGGAGTGATTCTGGCAAAATTTACAATTGAAATTGCATCCCATGGTTGCGACTGATAATGATTGAGAGGCCGGTTGGAAATGATATAAGGGTTTTTTTTCGATTGGATCAGTATGAATGGCTGCAATCTTGTCATAGTTTAAAGAATACAATTCGCCCTTGATATTTTTTCTGACCTTGCATATTCCCAGCTGCCCGTTTTTTAGTTCGCAAGCGTGAGCGCACAGGTTGCACCTGATCTTTTTATCTGTTAGAGGACTGAACAATAGTGCTTTTTTCATTTCCAGTTCTTATTTCTTAAATAACTTCCCGGAGTTTTTGTTCTATTTCATTGGGTTTGACGGCTCCAATCAGTTGAGATTTAACGCTTCCATCTCGAATAAAAAGTAAGGTTGGTAGGCCTCTTATCATATATTTGGAAGATGTCCGGGGACTTTCATTGACATTAATCTTAATGATTTTAACTCTGGAATTGTAATTCGCAGCGATCTTTTTTAGTTCCGGTTCAAGTAATTTGCAGGGCATACAGGAAGGTGCCCAGAAATCTACAATGATGGCTTTTTGATCACTTAAAAATTGATTAAAGTTAGAATCATTGGCATCGATTAATTCATTCATTTATTTTCTCCAGATTTATTTTTTATAATATATTTATAATTGATAACCTGTTGACCGTACAATTTAACCCGCTAAAAAACCATCATGTTCTCATTTAAACAATTCATCTATTCCCTAAGGATCTTTGCTCTTATTGTATTATTTATAAAACCGTATTGTCAAGACTTTAAACCCATTTTTTTTATTTTACACACAATATATAGGGTTTGATACCATTGGAGTGCCTATTTATAGTGATTTTTGATTTGTTTTGGTTTTTCATGATATAATGTCCAGGTTTAAAATGAATATGAAGAATGAGTGTGTCCTGTGTGTTTTGAATCAAATATTACGGGTGTCGAATTTTTTAAATCGCAGCGAAGAGATGACCAATAAAATTTTTTTTCAGGCACTTAAGCAAGCATCTCGGACTGATTTTCTGTCCCTGACAGCTCCTGAGTTTGCTGAACACATCTATGATATTTTTTCGCGGATGAGTGGAGATGATGATCCATATAAAAAGTTGAGGAAAGACCAGAATGAGATGATACTCAATAGAATCGATTATTTCAGAGATGAGATTAAAGGCTCAAGAGACAGGTTATTTACTGCTGGTTTCTATTCTCTGATTGGGAATATGATTGATTACGGTGGCGTGCAGCTTTATGATGAGGTTGAGTTATTCAAAAAATATCAATCTGTAAAATTGGCACTCAATGATTTCTCTGAATTCAAGAAGAAACTTAAAAGAGGAAAAAAAATACTGATTATTGCCGATAATGCAGGGGAGGCAGTATTTGATTTATTGCTGCTGGAACAGATGAGAGTGGTGAATCCGGAAGCAGATTTTTTTTATGCTGTTAGATCAAAGCCGGCCATTAATGATGTAATAAAAGAAGATGCCGAATTTATTGGAATCGGTCAGTTTGCATCGATACTGGAATCCGGTTCAACCTTTGCAGGTACTATTATTAAAAAGTCCAGCCCCCGGTTTAAAGATGTGTTTTTTACATCTGATTTGATTATTTCCAAGGGGCAAGGTAATTTTGAAACCCTTGAAGGGGAATCTGAAAATATTCTTTTCGTTTTTAAAGTGAAATGTGATGTGGTGGCCCGTTATACAGGTTTAAAAATGGGAGACCTGGTGTTTGCTTTTAAAGATAGTATCTTTAAAAAATGATATTTTATTGGTCTTATTCAGGTTCATTCCCAATCAATTGCATAAATTTAAATCGGAAAAAAGTGTTTTGTTTTTAGTGGATATAGTGGTATAATTTCTTTTAACGAAGGAGATCTTATTTAAAGGTCTACCTGGTAGGAGGTCCAGATGAAAAAAATAGTTTTTATTGGTTTAATGGTTGTGTTTCTATTTATATCACTACTTCCCCAGGCGACCTCGGGAAAAGGAAAAATGTCAGGGGCGGTCACCGATGCAGAAACCGGAGAACCGATTGAGGGGGTCACCATAAAATTGTTTTGCCTGAGGGCCAAAGCATTTCACCGAATTAGCTCAAAAACGGATAAAGATGGTTACTGGAGGGCAATGTATCTGCGCGGGGGGTTATGGCATTTGGATTTTGAGAAAGCAGGCTATGAAACCAAGAAGCTCAGTTTTAAGGTTGAAACCATCCCGGGTGCCAAAAAACCGCGTATTGATATTAAATTAAGAAAGATTGAGGGTCCTTCACTCGCAGAAACTACCCTGAAAGATATTGATGCTGCCAATCGGTTAGTGGCGGAACGACAATATGATGAGGCATTGAAGAAATTCAAGGAAATTTTAGCTAAAAACAAGGAGCTGGAGGGCATTGCCATTGTTAATCTCTATATGGGAAATTGTTATGCTATGAAGGAAGATTATCTAAAAGCGATTGAATATTATGAACATGCAGTGGAAAAATATCCCAAGAATAAAGAATTACTTATTTCTATTGGAAATGCCTATAACAATTTAAATAAATTTGATGATGCCATGAGTTGGTTTCAGAAAGTATCATCGGAGGACATTCACAATGTTGATACGCTTTACAATATAGGGGTGATTTATTACAACAAGGCCAAGTATGATGACGCCATAAAATATTTTGAAAAGTCAACTGAAGTTTTTAATGAGTTTGCGGATGGTTTTTATCAATTGGGTATGACCTATACCGCTTTGAATAAAATTCCGGAAGCACTGGTAGCATTAAAAAAATTCATGGAACTGGATCCGGAATCCCCCAATTACCAGACAGCTAAAGCCATTGTTGATGCCTTCTCAAATCAGTAAACAGTGAGGATGAAACCGTTTAAAATCCTGCTCATTTTCTTGGCTGTCTTCGCGCTTATTTTCTGTCAAGACAGTCAGTCTTCGGAAGGGTTTTCCGGAGAGTCATCTCAATTGCGCTCCATCAGCTTTAAAAGAAAGAATGATTATAATATTTTGTTGATCACCATCGATACCTGGAGGCATGACCGGCTGGGTATTCATGACTCTAAATATGTTAAAACACCCAATATTGATCGTATTGCTAAGAAATCATTTGTTTTCAAGAATGCCTTTGCCCATAACCCGGTGACCTTACCTTCCCATGTGAATATTTTGACCGGCACTACCCCTCTTTATCATGGAATTTCTGATAATTCTGGTTTTAAGCTGGAAGATCGATTTTTATCCATTTCAGAATATTTGAAAGAACGACATTTCAGTACTTCTGCCTTTATCGGAGCTTTTCCACTGGATTCCAGGTTTGGGCTGGCCCAGGGATTTGATGTATATGATGATGATTATGGTACCCACAATAGCCTGGATTTCTTTTTTGTGGAGCGAAAAGCTGAGACGGTGATTAAACTGGCTGTTGATTGGATTTCCCGGCAACACCGGAAATGGTTTTCCTGGATTCATCTATTTGATCCCCATCAACCCTATCTTCCTCCCTCACCTTATAATAAGATTTACTCAAATGATCTTTATTCAGGCGAAGTGGCTTATGTGGATAATTGTTTGGAAAAGCTTTTTGGTTTTTTGGAAGCTAAAAAACAATTACATAATACCATTGTTATTATCACCGGTGATCATGGAGAAGCTCTGGGGGAAAAGGGGGAGCAGACCCATGCCTATTTTGCCTATAACAATACGCTCCTGGTTCCCTTGATTGTTTATATTCCAGGAACCCGGCCCGGATTTATTGAAGAGAATGTGTGCCATGCCGATATTTTTCCCACCATCTGTGATATCCTCAAATTTCAACCTCCTCCTCACCTTCAGGGGGAATCGCTGATCCCGGTTATTCAGGGGCACAAGAGAAAAAACCAAGAAATCTATTTTGAATCATTGACCCCTTTTTTAAACCGTGGCTGGGCGCCACTCCGTGGTTATATCAAAGAAAACATGAAATTCATCGATCTGCCCGTAAAGGAATTATACGATATAAAAAAAGATCCAACTGAGAATAACAATCTTGCCGGAACCAGTGAACTAAAAAAATATAAATCCGAACTTTTTAAACTGCGGAAACGCCTGGAAGGCAATTTTAAACTCAGTCGTTCAACCAAGATTGATAGGGAAACCAGGAAAAAGCTCGAATCGCTGGGATATATTTCCGGTCAATCCTCAGCCGGTAAAATATTTTTCACCGAAAAGGATGATTTGAAAACCCTTTTACCGTTACAGAATAAGATGCTCGGAGCACTTGAAGCCTTTCAGAAGGGAATGGTTGAAAGGGCCATTCAGGAGTTAAAAACGGTTGTGGAGGATAGTCCCTCTTTTGTCCTGGTGTACCGGAACATGGCAACCATTTTTAAAAATACAGGACAGATAAATGAGGCGATAAAGATTTTGAGAAAAGGTTTAAGCAAAAATCCCGGGAATATGAATCTCATGTCAAAATTAGGTATTATCCTGACCGAAGCAGGACAAATCGAGGAAGCCATATCACTGCTTGAGAAATGTACTCAGAAGGAAGATTATGACCCGGAAATATTTAATTATCTCGGGGTTGCTTATTACAAGAAAGGCGATTTTAAATCTGCCATTGAACAATACCGAAAGGTACTCGAACTGGATCATAATTATGCACCCGTTTATAATAATTTTGGTAGCTTGTACCTGGTGGCTTATCAGAGAAACCGGGATGAAAGGGTCTATGGATTGGCCATGGAAAACTTTAATAAAGCGCTGGAAATAGATCCCCGTTTGTTTTCGGCTCTGAATGGCAGAGCATCCGCTTATTATTTTAAAAAGGATTACAAAATGGCCCAGAGGGATTGGCAGAAAGCCATTGAAATTAACCCTGGTTTTGCCGATCCATATTTCAATATCGGGATATCTTACCTCAAATCTGGAGACAAGGGGTCGGCTTCAGGTTATTTTGAATTATGTAAACAGCGATTGTATGGCAGACTTCCCCTAACAGAGCAGAAAAGATTGGATAGATTGATCGATGATTCACGAAATTAAAGAACTTTTTAAGGCTGGATATTCAATAAGAATTCATATATAATGATTTCTTTTGTCAGGAGGTGATAAAATGAAAAGGTTTTTATTGGGTTGTATGGTGATGTTGTTATTTGTCGTCTTGTCAATTTCACAGCAGGTGACAGAGTCGAAAGATCAGGATGTTGGGGTTCCTGATAATGTGACAATTAGCCTTGATGCCTTACTTAAAACCCGAACTTCAAATGGTGTTTTTAACCTGGCTTTTATTGAGACTTTTTATTTTGCCATTCAGACAGCTCCCCAGAAAGTATATTCGAATGTGTTGATTTCTGCCGAATTGGATAAAGATGCCCGGGAGTTAAAGCAAAAAGTTGAGGAA
>DAOWKX010000239.1 GCA_030639705.1 Candidatus Aminicenantota bacterium | reverse complement strand
TGGCTGAAATACCTGCTTTTGAGGAGCAAACTCCTGATCTGTTCTTCTTTCATTTTTTTATTCAGGAAAACCACGGTTTCATTATCACATTTATTCATCAACTCAGTTAAAAGTAATTGGGTTTGTTTGAAAAATTCAAGAACTCCTTTTTTTGCCAATGTGCTTTCAATACGGGTGAATGAGAGGTCAGCAATCCCTGATTCAAATGAATCCTTCTTGATTGTGGGCTCAGAGTGAAACAGGAAATACCCCAGCATCAAACCCAAAAAGAAAATCGAAGCCAATACCGGCGCCAGTATCCGCCATCCGGAAAAGACAGAAGAAAAAGATTTCTTGATTATTTTTGGATAGCGAATAAGAAGATCGCCAAGCTCTTGGGCTCTTTTTATCCAATCCGTTTCTTTAATCACTGTGGTATTTTCATCTCGCAATTTTTCAATTCCCCCGAAAACATCCATTATCTTATTATATTCCTCCAGGCAAGACGGGCATCTGTTTATATGATCTCTTACCCGATTGGTTTCTGTATCGCTGAGTTCTTTGGCAGAATAAGCCACCAATAATTTTTTTACCTCTGTGCACTCTTTCATTTTACCTCCAGATCGATCAACACTTTTTTCAATTTCTGGATGGCCCTGTGATGCAGTGATTTTACACATCCTGTGGAAACATTTAAAATATCAGCTATCTCCCTGTATTTAAATTGACCATAGTGTTTCATAACCAGGATTAATTTTTGACGTTTTGGCAGGGTTGAAATTCCTTTTTTAAAGACTTCCTTCAATCTTATGCTGGCCATATGGTCCTCCGGACTATTTAAACAATCACTGTTCTGTTTTAAAAAACTGTATAGTTCATCATTGTGTTTATTATTTTTCTTGAATTTCCGGTAATAATCCACACATAAATTCATACTAATCCGGTATATCCAGTTTCTGAAATGGGTATTTTCAGTGAAACGATTCAGCTTTTCATAAACGCGAATAAAGGTTTCCTGAACTATTTCCATGGCATCATCCCTATCATGAAAAAAGCCCAGGGCCAGTCCAAAGATTTTCTGTTGATACTTATTGATGATATCAGTAAAGGCCAGTCGATCTCCCTGTTTGATCCGCAGAATAAGATCGATCTCTCTTTGGTTTTCATCATTTACGTTTTCCATTCCTTTGTTCGTGAAACCGGGCTGGAATCCTCTTCAATCAAGCCATATTAAAATATGACTGTTTTCCTTTAAATCTTCGATTTCTGCAATTAAGCCAGGACCCAACCGATCCAGGTTTTTCAAATGTTTCCATTTCAGAGTTAAATACTCCTCTGAATATTTACTAACCTTTGCATGATCCCGGCAATCGATCCCATCCAGGCTGCTCAATACAATATCAGTCAATACCGAGAATGAAATCAATTCCCGGTCATCTCCGTCGTAGACCAGAAAATTCAATCTGGAAGCCTGGTCCATCTCGCGTTGGGATCTAACTCTAAGGGATTCAATTCTTTTTAATTTCTGTTTAAAAAGTGATTCTGGATAATCAACATTCCGTTGAATGGATAAATTCATGCAGCCGGTCATAAAAAATACAAAAATGACAAAAACAAACAACCAGAATAACATTCGTTTTATCATTTAAAACTCCTTTTTGACCATTTTCTTTCTGAATAGATAACGGAACATCCTTCAAAAAGGTTTGCAACAAAAATAATCCAATCGGAGATATCATATTGAATAAAGAAATCGCTTATGATTGAAAATCAAAGTTCCAATATGGTATTATTCGCTTAATCTCCTAATCTCTGATTTATAATCCGGATAGATAACCTTTTTTTCAGTTATAATTGCCGTTATTAATCGATATGGGGTGATATCAAAACCCGGATTGATCACCTTTGTTTCCGGGCTGGCGATGATTTGATCTCTAAAACGGATAACCTCTTCCTTTCCTCTCTCCTCGATGGGAATATCCTTGCCTGATTCCAGAGAAAAATCAATGGTTGATATTGGAGCTGCCACATAAAAGGGGATATGATGAAATTTTGCCAGAACAGCAATCGAATAAGTGCCTATTTTATTCGCCGTATCTCCATTCAGTGCGATTCGATCCGCACCTACAATCACCGCATCAATTTTTCCTTTAGACATCAAATATCCCGCAGAATTATCTGTGACCAGGGTAACCGGGATATGATCTCTCTGCAATTCCCAAACCGTTAAACGTGCACCCTGAAGATAGGGGCGAGTCTCACCAGCAATAACAGAGATTTTTTTCCGATTCTCAACCGCTGCTCTTATTACCCCCAGGGCAGTCCCGTATCCGGCAGTTGCCAGTGCACCGGCATTGCAATGGGTCAAAACAGTCTGCCCGGATCTCAGGAGGCATTCTCCATTTCGTCCGATCTTTTTATTGGTTACCACATCTTCCCGATCCATGGTCAAGGCTTCCTCAATCACTTTCTGTTTTAATTCTTCAGGATTATTTTTAAACCTGTAATAAAGGTTTCTCATTTTATCCAGTGCCCAGAAGAGATTGATTGCAGTGGGGCGGGTTCTTGAAAAAAGACTTAACATGCGTTGATAATCCTGTTCTGTCTCGGCTTCTCCATTTAAAACACCCAGGGCCACACCCATTGCGGCAGCCACACCGATGGCCGGGGCTCCTCTTATCACCATGTTCTTTATGCTTCTGGCCACCTCAGTATAATGAGAATGGATAATAAATTTTTCTTCCTGAGGAAGAAGTCTCTGGTCAAGCATGATTACCTTGTTCTCTTTCCATTCAATAACCGGGTACATGGGAGCTCCTCAGACTGATCTTATCCGGAGAGTAAATGAATAATTTTTTTCTATCTTACCCAGCCGGATGGAATACCGGCTTTTCTTGCTTTTTCGGGTAATGAATCCAGTTCACTCTGCAAATTTTTTAATTTTGACTTGGTCTGGTCGAGACTGGCAGATAATTTGTCAATTCGATTCTTCAAATCTATTTTTTGCAGGGGAAGATTCATGGAAATATGATTGGTCACCATCTGGTTAAGGCGCAATTGATCTTCATTCACTTTTTTCCGCAACACACCAATTTCATTCTCAAGGCGTATTTTTAATTCCTGCCAGTATTTCCGTTTCTTCTTGGGATCTTCTTTTTTCGGTGGAGTCTTCCCCGGCTCTCCTTCCTTTTCATCAGGAAAATCAAAATATCCCGTCAATTGCACAAAACCATACTTTTTTTCCGGGATTTTTAATGTGTTCAGATTGTTATTGGTGACCTTATACTTTGACTTTTTTATTTTCTTCCTTCTTTCCTCTTCTTTTTTCTTCAAGGTAACCAGATCGACTGATTCTCCAAATACAGAATAGGCAACACTATTAAATAAAAAGAAAGAAATAATGAATATCGAAACAATCTTCATTTTGCAATCACCTGAAGGGTTACCAATCGATTCTTTCTTCTCTGTTCTTCACTGCTATCATCAAAGGGCATCTCCTCTTCACCGTAAAAGTAACTCTCGATAAAATCTTCTCCTATTCCCAATCTCTTGATCAAAATTTCTCTTACATTATCAACTCTCTCTTTTGACAATTTCAGATTGTACTCAAGATTGCCAATACTGCAGGAATACCCCTTTAAAATAATCGCAAATTGAGATTTAGAAGCAATAAATTCCTTTATTCGTTCAAAATCACTATCGAATTTACTGTCAACAGTTTTACTATCAATATCAAATAAAATGCTGATCTCAACTTTCTGTATTTCATCGGCCCTTTGCTCGGTCTTAAGAGCTTCCACAATCGGAACTTTTTCCGCATCTTCCAATGTCTCAATCGGCTCTTCAGCTATTAAAACCACTCGATCTCCCAATTCTATGTGATATGATGCATCCAGAATCTTAACTGTTGAATTTGTATTTTGAGGATTGATAACAATACCCAATCCAGTAATGAGAGGCGGGAGATTATTTTTTATAATTTTATAAAACAGCAGGAAATTCCCCTTGCTTAGCAGTGCTTTCCCCAGATCAACGGCAACATAATTGGATGTTGCTGCGATTTTTCTCTGCAAACCGACGGCCAGATCATTATAGACCACCACACCTTCAAAAGGAGATTCGGGGAGTCTACATTCCCGGTAATTTATCTTTTTCTTGAAAACCGTATCTTCCTGCTTGAATGGTAACAAGAAATCGCCTATTTGAACCGGATTGCACCCTTTTGTTAAGGTAATAACCGCAGTATCCTCATATAAACAGGTGACCTCTGCCAATGACTTTTTTAAATGATAGGTTCCTAAAAATTTTAAAGAATAGGGGCCAGAAATTCTTTTTCCCTGTTCGATGACAACCCACATATCTCCCTCTTTTATTCCATCAACCGAACCTCTGTTAATAACAAGCTTATCCCCATCTGTAAATAAATTCCTATCTATAAACGTCTCTTCCGCACCGACAATCACAACATCTTTGCCTATTTTTTTGGAAATAAAAAAACTACAATTCAAATCCGTCTCAGAAATCAACAATGAAGCTGGTTTATATGTATAAGCCTTTCTGATATCGAATATCTTTTTCTTTTCTTGAGAAAAAAGACTTAAAAAAGAAATCAATATAAATAACAGG
>DAOWKX010000003.1 GCA_030639705.1 Candidatus Aminicenantota bacterium | reverse complement strand
TTTTCCTTGAAAAATACTTTCTTGATGGTACCGGGAATAAAACTTCTCATTCTTCCTGACTTCCGGGCTTCAACAGGTTTTTCTTTATTGTAATAAAACTTATCGATTTTTAATATAGAGGCAGGGTAATACTCTCCATTAACGAAAATTCCCTTCGGGTATCCGTCACTGTGCTTAAGAATTTTGATTTGGTAGGGTTTGTTGTCCAGGAAAAAGGATTTAACCTCAGCCTCATCCTGGTCACCAATCATAATATTAAAATATTTTTTATTGATTTTAACACTGGTTTCTGAAAAAAAGGTTGAGCTGTTACTGATTTCAACCTCGAAAATCTTTCTGTCCACCTGGAATTTATATTTCATTGATAGCTCAAAATCTCCGGAATAATCTTTTGAAAAAACCAGGCTGTTTCATTTTTTGTAACTCCTCTTTGTAATTTTTTTTCCGGTTCTCAATATGAAACGCAGAAGAGAGAAGTAGAGCGGCCGTTAGTATTTCATTGTTGGTTTTTTTTCTGTTGGCATATTCCCATTTCCGGTTCAGGAAATCAATGATGGTTTCCCCCCGGATTAGTGGGTCACTGTCAAGCAGGGATTTTAAAAAATGGAGGTTGGTGTTGATACCCCTTATATTTATGTTTTCAATAAAATTTTTCATATTACCGATCGATTGATTCCGGGTTGAAGAAAAAGTAATTATCTTGCCGATATAGGGATCATATAAAGGGGAAATTCGGGCTCCGGTATACAAACTGGATTTAAAGATATTTCTTATGGTTGAATAATGATAGAACTCTGTAATTGTACCGGAAGAAGGCTGGAAATTGTCGGAAGGATTTTCAGCCATTAAGGATACTAATAAGATGTGATACTTCGGATTGATTATTTTTGTCCCCTTGACAGAATGAAGCACTTCACCATTGGAAATGGCATATTGTTTTTTGATGAAGTTTGATATGATGTGTATTTCAGGTATCAGAGTATTGATTTGAAAAGTAGGATTCATTTCAAAGAAATAGGGGTTGTTTTCAGAAACCAGAAATTCAACATATCCCAGTCCCAGGTAGTTGATTCTTTCGATTAATTTCTTTGAATAATGATACAAAGAATCCCGGGTTAATGCCGAAAGGTTAGGGGAAGGGGATTCTTCAAAAATTTTCTGAAATCGTCTCTGTATAGATGATTCAATTTCTGGGAGAAAGAGAATATTCCCTTCACCATCTCTAAAAAAAGGAATTTCAATATGATGCCCATGGGGAAAAAAGGGCTCGAGAAAAATTCCATTTTTCTGGTTTTCATCTCTTTTCAGCATTTCATTAATTTGTTGCCGGGCATCCCTTCTGTCAATAACAGTTTTTATTCCCCGGCCTCCCAGACCTTTTAAAGGTTTAATCACCAGAGGAAATCTGAATCCCTGTACTGCTAATTCAAAATCCAGCTGGCTTTTGATAAGTTCTGAATGTTTGACAAAGGGAAGGCCCAATTCATTGGCAATTTGTCTTAAGTGAATCTTGTCATGGACGGTTTCCAGGATCCTGTGATCGGGGCCAATGAAGTTAATATGGTTTTGTTCACACATCCTTGAAAAAATGGGATCTTCAGCCAGAAAACCATACCCCGGATGAATGGCATGTACGTTTAATTCCAGGGCTTTTTCAATAATGGCTTCCCTGTCCAGGTAACTATCGTCCAGTTTTGAAGAGTAAAATTTAAAACTTCGATCCGCCAATTTCACCGGTAATGACCTAGAATCTTCCGGAGAATACAGTAAAATGGTTTCCAGGCCAATACTTTTCAAAGAGTCGATGATATCAAGGGCTACAACACCGCGGTTGGGTATCATTACCTTTTCCTTCATTTTGATTTCCTAAAGGGGAATGTTACCATGTTTTTTGGGAGGATTGGTAAGTACTTTATTCTGGAGTGATTCCAGCGATTTGATCAGTTGTGGCCTGGTCTCGGTCGGCATGATGATATCATCGATATATCCATATGAAGCGGGGAGTCTGGGGTTGGCAAATTTTTCTTTGTATTCCGTGATCAGTCTTTCTTTGAGGCTTTCCGGTTGTTCTGCTGTGGATATGTCTTTTTTAAAGATGATGTTGATGGCACCCTGGGGTCCCATAACGGCAATTTCAGCTGTTGGCCAGGCGAATACGATGTCTGCTCCCAGATGTTTTGAACTCATGACAATATAGGCACCTCCATAGGCTTTCCTGGTAATGACAGTGATTTTCGGAACGGTTGCCTCTGAATAAGCATATAACATCTTTGCTCCATGCTTGATGATTCCCATTTTTTCCTGATCTCTGCCAGGCAAAAATCCCGGGACATCCACGAAGCTGATTAAGGGAATATTAAAACAATCACAGAAACGGATAAAACGGGCCCCTTTTAAGGAGGCATTCACATCCAGTGTTCCAGCATAGATGTCCGGATTATTGGCAATGATCCCAACTGTTTTCCCGCCCAGCCGGGCAAATCCCACCACCAGATTCTGGGCATAATTCCGGTGAACCTCAAAGAATTTCGATTCGTCCACCACCAGAGCGATTAATTCTTTTACATTGTATGGTTTGTTGGGATTGACGGGGACGATTTCGTTCAACTGGTCTTCCATTCTATCAAAGGCATCATCCGTTTCAATGACCGGAGGTTCTTCAATATTAGAGCAAGGAATATAACCCAATAATTCTTTCACCATATCCAGGGTATTTTTTTCATCCTGCCCCACAAAATGACATACTCCAGAGATTACGGAATGGGTTTCGGCCCCACCCAGTTCTTCAAACGTTACTTCCTCCTTGTTTACTGCCTTGATTACTTCAGGGCCGGTAATAAACATATAGGCATCATGGTTAACCATGAAGATAAAATCAGTAAGGCCTGGTGAATAAACAGCACCTCCTGCGCAGGGTCCCATGATAACGGATATCTGGGGAATCACACCGGAGGCTCGGCTGTTCCGATAAAAAATATCTCCGTAACCTGCCAGGCTGCTGATTCCTTCCTGAATCCTGGCCCCTCCGGAATCATTGATACCAACGATTGGAGCACCTGCTTTCAATGCCAGATCTATCACATTGACGATTTTTTTTGCATGCATTTCTCCCAGGGAACCACCCAGAATAGTGAAGTCCTGAGAAAAAATATACACGGTTTTGTCGTGTACTTTTCCAAAACCGGTGATCACACCATCTCCCCAAAATTTTTTTTTCTCCAGCCCAAAGTGACTGGAGCGGTGCTGAATATAACCCTGGAGTTCAACAAAGGTGTGGGGATCAAAAAAATATTCGATGCGTTCCCGGGCAGTCATCTTCCCCTGTTGTTTTCTTTTTTTTATCTTATCCAATCCACCGGATCGGTTTTTCTCTTCCCGGAGTTTAACCAATCCTTTGATTCTATTTTTCATGTCAATCCTTGGAAAAATTGTATACTGTTTTTTGCCAAAAGGCAACCACCCGGGTGAAGAACATGAGATGATGATGATCTTGACAAAGTGTGGATAATCTTTTATGATGTATGACTATTATGATTCTGTTGTGATCACTTTTTAGAGAACATATATAATTGATTCAGGAGGAAACAAACATGAAAGATGTGGCAAGTGAAAACTTAAGGAGTGTTGCCTTTATAGGACATGGCCAAACCGGAAAAACCAGTCTGGTTTCTGCGATTCTTTTCAATACCGGCATGGTAAACCGATTGGGAAAAGTTGAACAGGGAAATACAGTCACAGATTATGATGAAGATGAAATTGACAAGAAAATTTCAATCCAGGCTGCGGTTGCCTATGCTTTTAAGGATAATCATAAAATTAATATGATAGATACTCCCGGGTATGCCAATTTTATCTGGGAAGCAAAAGTGAGTTTGAGGGCGGTGGAAACAGGTGCCCTGCTGGTCAACGGGGTGGAAGGTGTGGAAGTTCAATCAGAAAAGATATTTGAAAGCCTCCAGGAATTGAAAAAATCCCTGGTATTGGTAATTAACAAAATGAAAAAAGAGTTAGCTGATTTTGATTCAGCTTATCAATCCATTATCGATTCTTTTGGGAAAAATGCCATCGCCATACAGTATCCACTGGGAAAGGGCAATGATTTTTCCGGTATCGTGGATTTGATTGAAATGAAAGCCTATCAATATGCTTCAGATGAAAAGGGAGATTTTGAGGCTGTTGACATACCGGCGGGTTTGAATGAAGAGATTCAGAAGAAAAGAGAAGAGTTGATTGAGAAAATTGCAGAAAATGATGAAAAATTAATGGAAAAATACTTTGATGAAGGGGACTTGAGTGCCGGGGAAGTCGCTTCCGGATTGAAAAAAGGAATCTTATCCGGAGATATTTATCCGGTTCTGCTAACCGATGCCTGTGCAAATATCGGAGTAACACATCTGGTTGATTTCATCATTAAATATACACCCTCGCTGGTTGATTTTGGAGAGGTTGATACGGTTGACGGAAAAATAAAACCGGATAAATCAGAACCTTTTTCAGGACTTGTATTCAAGACATTATCCGATCCCTTTACGGGAAAAATCTCAATTATTAAAGTGTTATCCGGAATCTTCAGGCCCGATAGTGTTTATTTTAATTCCCGGAAATCAGTAGATGAGAGAGTGGGGGGATTATTTTTTCTGCAGGGGAAAAATCAGGACTCTGCCGGTGAGGTAAAACCCGGCGAGATCGTTGCTGTGGCAAAACTGAAGGAAACCCGGACCGGTGATACATTGACCATGAAAGGAAAAAAAATTCAATTTCCGGAAATCACGTTTCCGGTTCCCTCGATAACCTTTGCCATTGAACCAAAATCCCGGGCAGATGAGAGTAAAATTTCAAATGCATTAAACCGGATCATAGAAGAAGATCCCACAGTTAAAACCCAGAGAGAGGTTCAAACCAAGGAGCTCATTATCTCTGGAAACGGTCAACTTCATGTTGAACTGGTGGTAAACAAGTTGAAAAAAAAATATGGGGTTGAGGTTACCATGAAACCCCCCAAGATTCCTTATCTTGAAACCATTTCCCGGAAATCCGATGTGGAGTGTAAGTATAAAAAGCAGAGCGGGGGGCGAGGTCAGTACGGGCATGTGTTGATCAAGATGGAACCCCTTCCCCGCGGAGCGGATTTTGAGTTTGAAAATACCATTTTTGGCGGTTCCATTCCCAAAAATTATGTCCCCGCAGTGGAGAAAGGTATTCTTGAAACCAGACAAAGCGGAATTTTGGCCGGATATCCGGTGGTGGATTTTAAGGTGAACCTGTACGATGGAAGTTTTCATGATGTTGATAGCTCTGATATGGCCTTTAAGATTGCCGCTTCCATGGCCTTTAAAAAAGCGATGAAAGAATCTAAGCCCACCATACTGGAGCCGATTATGAAAGTCGAGGTTATCATCCCCGAAGAATATATGGGAGAAATCAATGGAAATCTGAGTGGAAGACGGGGGAAAATACAGGGAATGGAAGCAAAGGGAAAAAACCATGTGGTCAAGGCCCTGGCGCCTATGTCCGAGATGTTAGATTTTGAACCTACCCTGACCTCGATAACCGGAGGAAGGGGGAGTTATTTTATGGAATTTGATCATTACGAAGAAGTCCCGGCTCACTTACAGAAGAAGATCATTGATGAAGCAGTGAAAGAAGGTAGAGTTAAAGAAGAAGAGGAATAACCGACCGTTGCGGTTGAAGTTACAGATCATTGGGTAATGAAAACTTTGGTATGAAAAGGGATTATTGGAATCCATATGAAAAAAGATAAAGAGCTCAGTATAAAAACACTGGGAAAAGGTGTTTTTGAGATCGATTGTTTTTACCTGGAGAGGAAAGCCTATACCGCTTGCTATCTTGTGGAAAAAGATAGTGAAATTGCCATTATTGAAACCAATACCAATTATGCTGTCCCCTTAATTCTGGAAGCAATAAAATCTCTTGGTTATCGAGAAGAACAGGTTAAATATATAATAATTACCCATGTACATCTGGATCATGCAGGTGGGGCCGGTGAATTAATGAGTCAGTTGTCAGAAGCTTACCTGGTGGCTCATCCCAGAGGTGCCGGGCATATGATTCATCCGGAGAAATTGATAGCCAGTGTGAAACAGGTGTATGGGGATGAAAAATACCAGCAATTATACGGAAATATCCTGCCGGTTCCAGAAGAACGGGTGGTTGGGATTCAGGATCAGGATCAGCTGAAACTTGGGAAAGGCGGTTTATTATGTGTGGAGACACCGGGTCATGCCAAACATCACGTGGCTATTTTTGATGGTGATTCAAAAACACTGTTTTCCGGTGATGCCTTTGGCATCGGTTATCCCCGTTTTGATTTTGGACAATTTCGCCTCATTTTTCCATCCACTGCACCGGTTCAGTTTGATCCAGATATGGCCAAGATGTCATTTGATAAAATTATTGGTTTAAATCCAGACCGGATTCTTCTCACGCATTACGGCTGTATACAGGATATTAAGGCTGCCTATTATCAATTGAATAAATGGATAGATGACATGGTGGAGAGGGCACAAAAGAGATTTAAAGAGGGGAAAAGGGATGATACTCTATCCGGAACTTTAACCGATGATCTGTGGACCTATACAGAAACTCTGATAAAAAAGGCCCGGGGACGCGGTTTAAACAATGATGAGAAGGAATTTTTATCTCTTGATATCAATTTAAATGCCATGGGGCTGACAGTTTATATCCAGAAAAAAAATCACTGAATGTTTCCGAATAATATTGTTTTAAAAGTGAAAGAGATCACCAAGAGTTTCAGATTACCTGATCGATCGAGCTTAACCGTTCTCCAGGATCTGGTATTGGATGTTGAGAAGAGCACTGTCCTGGCCATTACCGGTGTTTCAGGCTCGGGGAAAAGCACCCTGCTTCATCTTATCGGTGGACTGGATACACCGGATAAGGGAGATATTTTATTCAGGGGCAACAGCATTTTGACATTTAATAACCAGACCATGGCCGAGTATCGTAATCAGAAGATCGGATTTGTCTATCAATTTCATTATTTGATGCCTGAATTAAATGTGATTGAAAATGTTGCCTTCCCTTTTTTGATGAAAAATTTTCAAAAAAAAATCGCTTTTTCCAAAGCAGAAACGCTTTTAAAAGGAGTGGGATTACTGGATAAAAAGGATATTATGCCCTATCAGCTTTCTGGTGGGGAACGACAGCGGGTGGCTATTGTACGAAGCCTGATCAATTCACCTGAAGTATTACTGGCAGATGAACCCACTGGAAATTTGGATTGGAAGACCGGAGAGAAGGTGTTTCAGCTATTCAGGGAATTGATTGCTGAAATGGGATTAACCGCTATAATTGTTACCCACAATGAACAATTGGCCGGTTTGGTTGATCGTAGATTGCATCTTCATTCTGGAAAATTATTTTGAATTCAGCCTTGAAACCGATCTCGTTAACGGAAGTTGAACGATAATTGATAAACATGTGAATACAAGGTGGTGTTGTTCGATCACCATTACGGGCCTGACCATCATCATATTCATCTGCTATAAATGATTCGCAATGACGACCTGTTACACCCACTTTTGTCGTCAACAGCTCAACATTTATTCACGCAGACTCATATGTGATGGGGCCCAGGCCCTCCATTTACGTTCCCTCTCAACATCACCTTGCATTAAAGGTTAAAAAAATGGGGGAACTCTTGTGATCCAATCATATTGACTTGAAAATTGTTTGATGTTATTCTGATTTCACCTGCGAAAGTGGTGGAATTGGCAGACACGCTAGACTTAGGATCTAGTGCC
>DAOWKX010000050.1 GCA_030639705.1 Candidatus Aminicenantota bacterium | reverse complement strand
GACCATAATATAGTCCGGATTTGTCAGCTCGGGTAAAACAATCACATTTTTAGAAAAGATTTTTTCATTTGAGATTACATAAATTCCTATATACAAAAGGCATAATCCCTTTAACAAACAAATGGTGGTTTTCTTCATTATTCACTCCTCATAAATCAGGATACTTGGTATAAACAAACTACAATCTATACGCTTTATATCCGGGAACCATTTACTTGTATCCAGATAAATTGAAATAATTTCTTTTGATAAATTAATGATGGCCTTTTTGTTCGTCAAATAATGAATTTATATAACAGGAGTTAAATCAGAAAAAAATCAAAAAAACCAAAGACCGTCCCCAGTTTACGTCCCCAATTTATAATGAATTTACAATTTTGAGAAATTCTTTTTTGTTTTTAAAGCCTGAAAACCGATTGATTTCATTACCTTCGGGATTTAAAAATATTATGGTTGGCATACCGATAATACCCAGAGACTTCTGTAAGGCCTGATTTTTTTCGTTTCTCCGGGTGAAATCCAGTTTGACCAGTATATAATCTTTTAAAACAGCCTGGACCTCAGGATCTGAAAATGTCAACTTATCCATTTCCTTGCAGGCCACACACCAGTCTGCATAGGTGTCAATCATTAGCTTTTTATTCTGACCTGATGCCACTGTCTTACCGTCTTCCAGACTGGGGATCCAATTCAATTGTTCCCTGACCATAACGGCTTGTGGCCCGGGGGTTAAAAAATCTGCCGGTATAAAGGATTTAAAAAATAACAGAACTCCCCATAGGAAAATGAGAACCACGATAAATTTAACAAACTTCTTCTTGATATCATCATCTTCAATGGACTTAAACAGACCCATAAATATGCTGAGTCCTATGAAAAAAAATCCCCATAATCGCTGATGAAGCCAGCCCGGTACAATCAATCCCAGAACCAGTAACCCACCGATAATGAGCAGAACAGCAAAAATATTCTTGATAACACTCATCCACTTTCCAGCTTTGGGCAGAGAGGAAATAATGCCGGTAAATGTTCCCACCAGTATAAAAATCACACCCATACCCAGAGAGAAAACAAACATAATCAAGAAACCCATCAATAGATTCCGGGTCTGGCTGATCCAGGATAAGATGGCAATTAATACCGGGCCGGCACATGGTGCTGCAATAATCCCTGCCACACCGCCGATAATCAAGGACCCGATAACCTGGCTTTTGTAGCCACCGGCCTGGACCTTTGATGAAATAGATGTCGGAACCGGAATCTCAAAAAGCCCTGCCAGGCTCAATCCCATTAAGATAAAAATACCTGCGATTATCACAACCACTATCGGATTTTGAAACGAAGCTCCGATCATTGAACCGGATGCAGCAGCCAACAACCCCAGCATAGAGTAGACAAGTCCCAGTCCCAGAACAAAAAAAACAGACAGATAAAATCCCTTGAGTTTACTACCCTTGGCCTGGGAACCGATATATCCCATTATGATGGGAATAACAGGATATACACAGGGAGTTAAACTGGTTAGAAATCCAAGGGCAAATGCCAGCAAAAAGAGAAGTACGGATTGTTTCTCCAACTCCTCGGTCAATAATCTTTCAATTTTCTTGAAAAACAACTCTTTCTCAGGCTCTTTTCCCTGAGTCGTCGAAGTTCTCTCTATTGAGGGAATCCAATCGGTTTTACTGTTTACCTCATTGTTGGTCTGGAAAAAGGACTTTTCGATTGAAACAATGATATCCTGAGAATCCGGTGCAAAACACATTTCCCGGGGTTTTTCCTGACAAATTTGATATCCAACAGTGAATTTCAAATTGATCGGGGAAGTGATATCACGGATCGAAATGACCTGGACCTTTACCTCAACTTTATCTTTGAATACCATTTCATCCGCATAGGCCACGCCGGTTGGAAAGTTTACCTTTCTCAATTTTACATAATCATTTTTTTCAGCTTCAATTTTGAAAAAATTATTTTTCAAATCAGTAATATGATGATCGACAGGTACTTCTATGCTAAAAACAATCATTCCTTTATCATACAAAATCCGGCTGCTAATTTTCGGTTCGGCTGCAAATGAATCTCCAAAAAATTGGGAAAAAGCTATAGCAACTAAAGCAAAAAGAATTAAAAAAAAGAAATATTTTTTTATGACCATTTTTGTCATATTTTAATAAGTAAGAGCCATTTTGTCAACCGACTCAACAGTAAGTATTCTGTGTCGCTTCCGGGAATATCTTCCAGACATTCTTCGCTCCCTCCGGGGCACGCTCAGAAGAAATTCCCTCACGCTCAATTAATATACATTACACTTAGAAAAACTGAATACTTACAACTCAATATACTAAGTAATCTTAATCAAGATAAAAGTCACATCATCCTGGAAATCGTCTCTTTCCACATAATCCCTCAATTGTCTGATGATTTTGTCCTTGATGACTTCGACCTCGTCTTTCTGATTGGATTGAAGAAAATTGATAAACCGATTTGTGGAAAACTGGATGCCCTTACAATCCTCTGCTTCGGTTACTCCGTCGGTAAACAGCACAATCAAATCATCTTTTTTTAAATCAAATCCATTTTCCTGAAAAGAAATATCTTGAAACATTCCCAGCACCAGTCCACCGTTTTTCAACTCTATTAACTCATTTCCTCTGAGGATAAATGGGGGAATGTGGCCGGCATTAATCCATTTAATTGTATTATTTTGAGAATCGATTATACAGGAGAAAGATGTCACATACAGGTTCGTGTCAGTTGTCTCGGCAATCAGATTATTAAGATGATTGATCGTCGAGAGTATATCTCTGTCTTTTTTTATTCGGTAAACAAAATTAGTTCTGAATATTGACATCAACAGAGAAGCGGGAATTCCATGACCGGAAATATCATTGATGGTAAATATGGTCTGGTGATCATTTAATTTAATAACATCATAATAATCTCCCCCCACTTCAGAGGAAGGGATATTTATATAAGCCACCTTGATTCCTTTGAGATCGATTTTATCACTCAGAAGAAATGATTGCTGGATTTCTCTGGCAATCTGAATTTCCCGTTCCATTTTTTCCTTTTCCAGGATCTGCAGGAACAACTCGACTTTTTCAATGGATATGGCGGCAAAAACCGCAATCCCTTTGATTAAGGAGGCCACTTCAGATGGAATTGATTTTTTAAGCTCAACCTGGAGAAATCCCAGGGTTTTATTCCGGGTTCTCAGGGGGAAAACAGCCATCCGTTCATGTACAGTTGTCGTTTCGATCTCATTATCCTGATCAATCTGTTCATTTTTTATCAATTTATATAACCTCCTCTGAGACTTGACCATCACATTGATTTCCATTGGATCGATAATCTCAATAATAATGTTTTTCAATACCTCAAAAATTTCATCCAGATTGTGGGAATATGAAATAGTTTTTCCCAGCTCAATTAACTGGGCCTTTTCATTGCTTTCCTGGGAAATTTTTCTGAATAGAATGGCATTTTGCAGGGGAATGGCAATAAAATTGGAAATATGTTCCATTAACCGTCTATCATTATCATCAAAATCTCCGTCTTGTTTGTTAATGGCTTCGATGACTCCCAACAACTTCCCTTCCATTATAACCGGTACACCCGCGATTGATCGGGTTTTAAAATCGGTTTGATTATCTGTGGCAGATGTAAATCTCCTGTCCAAGGAGCAGTCATTTATGATAACACTTTTTTCATGTGCGGCAATCCATCCCACCACTCCCTCACCCTTTCTCATAACCATCTGTTTTAATTCTCTTTGTTTTTCCCCGGTCACGATCTCGAAATATAGCTCCTCTCTTTCAGGATTGTATAAAAAAATGGCAGACTCCTCACAATTGAGGTAAAATTTTACTTTTTCAGCAATCTTTTGCAGCAGTGAGTGTAAGTTAATCTCGACATACAAATCAAAAATATCATCCCGGAACTGATCTAATTTTTCCATCCAAGCTGTCCTTTTATCGTTTTAAACTACTTTTCCTGTAAATCAATTCTGATATTAAAAAACAAAATTGTGAAAGTCAACAAAATGAAATATAAATCGGACCACTTTTTACTTTTTTTTTTATTATGG
>DAOWKX010000205.1 GCA_030639705.1 Candidatus Aminicenantota bacterium | reverse complement strand
TGGTCTGATCGGAAAATCTAATTCACTAATACTGTTCCGCTATTTCCTTGATCTGCTTCTGTTTGAGCTTTAATTTCTTCAGGAAATCCTTTTCTTCTTCGGTCAGTTTCTGTTTGTTCTCCAGGATTTTGATTTTTTCCTCAAGAATCTTATACTGTTTTTTTAACTCGATTTGTTTCAATTCTCGTTCCCTTAAGTAGACCTTTAATTTTTTTAGTCTCTTCTCTTCTTCCTGAGTTCGCTTTTCCTTTTCTTTCAGAACCATTAATTCTTCTTTCAATTCCTGCTTCTTCTTCTGATCGGCCTTTCTTTCCGCTACCATTCTCTTCTTGCTCTTTTCCAGGCGGGCATACAGTTTTTTCAATTTGGCAGCCTCTTTTTCATTGAGATTCTTCTTGTTGGCTTTGAGTTTTTTGTACTCGACAACCTGGGCCTGAAATTCTTTTTCCTGACTCCTTTTCAAATCCATTTCATGGGCTTTCAGCTTTTCCTCATAAATCCGTAATTTCTCTCTTTCCTCTTTGGATAATTCATTTTGCCTCTCTTTCAATTCCTTGTAGACCCGGGTCAGTTCGGCATATTTCAGTTTAACCTCATACTCTTTCATAAAAAGCGTCAGTTTTTTCAGCTTTTTATCTTCGGCTTCGGTCCTCTGTTTCTTGGCCTTCAATTTTTCATAGCCCTCAGCCAAGATTTTGTACTTCTTCTCCTCTTCCATTTTTTGAATCGATTTCAATTTGCTGATAAGCTTCTGCATCTCTTTTTCTTCTGCCTTGGTCAGAGATGAGTGTTTTGCCGATAGCTTCTCGTAACGTTCTTCCAATTTTTTTACCTCATCCTTGTCCACATCATTACCGGAATGATCCGAAACGTCTGCCTTTTTGGCTGAACCGGCAAACAGCCAGCAGGATGCATTGGCACAGAACACCAGAGAAAAAACAAACACGAACATCACCAAAAAACTCATGAAACCATCTAAAATTTTTGATCTATCTTTTGTCATGGTAAATAACCTCCTGATTCGTTTGAATAGTTTTGATGAATTCCTGGAAGCCGCCATGGCCAGATCTTCGTTGCTTTTCAGGGAATACTCTCCCACTCGGGTTAATGCCCGGGCATAATTCAGTGAGTCACCAACATTGTCGACGGTGATATCATCGCAACAATTCTCTCTTTCACTTCGAACCTGATGGGAAATCCAGCGGACCCCCGGATGATAAAAATAGATGATATCCATTATATTTTGGAAAATATTGACGATATAGTCCCTCCTCAGGATATGGGCCAATTCATGAACGATCAGGGCTTCAACCTGATCAAGAGGAATCTGGCCCAGTATCCCCACCGGAAAAATGATCATAGGTTTGAAATGCCCGATGGTCAGAGGGATCTTGGTCATAAAGGACTCCTTGAAACTGACCGCAGGTTTTATCATCAGTTTCCGGGCGAGGGTCTGCAACCGGTCCTTCCAATCATTGGATACATCCCTGGTTTGATGGTGTCGTAAACGCTGGTTGTACAGAATTCCACTGACAAACTTTAAAAAGAAAAACAACATTCCCATTAGCCAGATAGTCACCACAGCCGGTAAATTGTTGTCAAAATAAACCTGGATCAGTGACAAAAATCCACCGGAATTGTCTTTTATGTTATCCGTGTTTTTTACAAGCAGCGGCTTTCCCAATACTTGCTGGTTTATTTCGGAATTGTAAACCAGGGTAAAAGTGAAAAGGGAGACCAGTATCATCAGAACCAACATGCCGACCCCGATCAGATACCGGGCATTGGCGCTCCTCCTTTTAAACAAGATAACCAAAAGGATGAATATGATGGTGATGATCAACCCCTGCCAGAGGGAGTGAACAATCGTCCAGCCGATTGATTGGATGATTAATTCCGAGAACAATTTAGTGATCAAATCCATCATTCATCTCCTTGTCGTTCCTCAATGGCATCGATAAAATCCTTGATTTTGGCCAGTTCGGTTTTAGATGTTTTTCCATTGCCCAGAGCGGAAACCACTAATTTCAACGCAGATCCGCCAAAAGCAGACTTCACCAGTCTGTTTATTAGAAGGTTTTGAGTATCCTTTTCATTGAGGAGAGTAGAATACAAATGGCTCCTGTTTTCTTCGTTTCGACTGAGCATTCCTTTGTCCAGCATGATTTGCATCATTTTCAGGGTGGTGGTATATCCTATCTTCCGGTTCTTGTTCAGCTCATCATTCACCAGCCGGACCGTACAGGGCCCCATCATCCACAGGATCTGAAGAATTTCCAGTTCGGCATCCGTTGGTTTCATGACCTTTTTACTCATCAAAACCTCCTTGTTTTTATACGACGCGTATCGTACTACGAATATATTCGTAATATAAATAGTATGATTTTTCTCATTTGTCAGCTCTTTTTACGATTTTTTTCGTATTTTGTTTTTTTTATTCAAATCTCTGAAGAAATGGATTCGGTAACCTGGTTCGATTTACACAGACTTAAACCGGTTTTTTTGAAAAATGACGAAGGTGAAACATTCGAGGATATGGAAGTTATGATAATAATAAATCTAAAGGGGTCATATAAAGGGGTCAAATCTGTGTTTGACTTTTCGGGTGGGAATTGATAAGATTATATTATGAGCAGGCCATTACGTATAGAATATCCCGGGGCATGGTATCATATCATGAACCGTGGGAGGCGATCGGAGAAGATCTTTCTGAAGAGAAAGGATTATGATACATATATTGAATTATTGATTGAGGCATCGGAATTATGGACGGTCAATATCGCAGCATTTTCATTAATGCCCAATCATTACCATTTGCTGATCAATACCCCCAAAGGAAACCTGAGCCGATTCATGCGGCATCTCAACGGTGTTTACACACAGCGGTTTAATAAAAACAACCGATGTGAAGGGCAGGTGTTTAAAGGGAGGTTTAAATCGATCGTGGTTGATGGTGATAGTTACCTCCTGCAGTTGTTGCGGTATATTCACAGAAATCCCCTTCGGGCAAAAATGGTTAAAAATATTAATGATTTTGAATGGAGCAGTCACCAGGGATATATTTCAAATTCCAAAGACTGGAATTGGCTTTATAAAGATTTTATGTTATCCATTTTTTCAAAAAATAGAAAAGATCGACTGGCTGCATACGGGGAGTTTGTGGGTCAACTGGACAAAAAGGATATTATAAAAGCCCTTGAGGGAAAGAAATGGCCTTCATTTTTCGGATCCGATGAATTTGTACTCTCAATGAAAGAGAAATATTACCAGGAGAAAAGGGATAAGGAAATTCCAGAATCCCACATTTTATCTCCAGATCTTAATTATATAAAAGATGTGGTGTGTAAATATTACAATATTCCAGGTGAAAGGCTCTGCATCAATAAAAGAAGGTCCTTTAACGAACCGAGGGATGTTGCTATTTATCTGTCCAGAAATCTTCGGAACAATACCCTTGAGCAATTGGGAAAGGATTTTTTGTTAAACGCTCACAGTTCGGTCAGTACCGTTTTGAGAAGGATAAAAAAAAGGATAGAAAAGGACTCAGAGTTTAAAAAGAAAATAGACGGGGTAGAAAAACTGTGCCTGAAACGTCAAACACAGGTGGATGTCTCAAAACTCAATCAATAGCATCTTTAAATATTAGCCAAGATAATTGATAAAAATGTTTTAATAATATTGATATAATTGACAAAATGGGTATTTTTAAGGGTTTAGAAATGATATAATTAAGGTATGAAAAACGAAATAGATGCAGATTATAGTAAATCTTTTTTATTACCTCCGTCAATTGAGGATTGGATACCCCAGGATCACCCATCCAGATTTATCAAGGAATTTGTAGATAAATTAGATCTATCTGAATTAGGATTTAAAGAGCGCGAAATTCAAGAAGGGCGTCCCAATTATTCCAATAAACTACTCCTTAAGATCTGGTTATATGGATATTTTGAGAAGATTTACAGCACCAGGGAATTAGAAAAAGCCTGCAAAGATAGAATGGCACTTGTATGGTTGACCGGGATGAACTATCCGGATCATAACACCATATGGAGATTCTTTAGGAAGAATAGAGAGTGCATAAAAAATGTATTCAAAAAAACCGTTCATATAGCCATAGACAATGACCTGGTAGGTTTTGCCCTGCAGGCAATAGATGGAACCAAGATCTATGCAAATGCCTCAAAAAACAGAGCGATTCACAAAAAAGATCTGGAGAAGTTGCTATCAAAATTAGATGAATCTCTTGATGAGATAGTAGAAGAGATAGATGAGACTGAGAAGAAAGAATCATCAAAACCATCTTATACACTTCCCAGGAGATTACAGAATAAGGATAACCTGTCAAAATTAATTACAGAAAGTCTGGATAAATATTCGGAATCCGAGAAACGAGAACTTAAAAAAAAAGTCCAGGCAAATCTAAAAGAATTAGAAGATAAAAAGAAAAAGACTTTAAGTCTCACGGATAAAGAAAGCAGGATGATGAAAAACAACTCTTCAAAAGATTATTGTTATAATGCCCAAGGTGTTGTTGATGAAAAGAATCAAATTATTACAGGAGCAAGAATAACCAATGAAGAAAGCGACCATCATCAAATGACCAGGATGCTGGATGAGGCAAAAGCCAACTGCAATAAAAAATCTAAAGAGACCTTAGTTGACGGGGGTTATTTTTCAGGCTCAGAGTTAAAAAAGGCAGAGGAGAAAGGTTACTCGGTTTTAACACCCACCCCTGAAAAGGTAGGTAAAAGTACAAAAAAAGGTCAGAATTCGGAATTTTCAAAAAGTAAATTTAAATATGATCCTAAAGAAGACGTTTATATATGCCCATTAGGAAAAAAATTAGAATATTTAAGTACAAGTAATCGTAAATCAAGAGGTTACCCAATAAGAAAATATGGCTGTAAAAATTATAAAGATTGCGAATATAGATATGATTGCTCTAAAGATAAAGGTGGAAGAAAAATAGATAGAACTCCTTATGATGATTCGATATACAGGCAGATTAAAAAGAATAATCTTGAAAATAATAAGGAAATTTATAAAAAAAGAAAACAGATAATAGAACCTTTGTTTGGCTGGATAAAACATAATAATGGTTTTAATAGATGGCTTTACAGAGGGTTAAAAAATGTTGATGCTCAGTGGAATCTGATATGTACCGGTATCAATTTACATAAGCTTTTTCAGGTATGGAAGGAAAATGACCTGGAGTTTGGATAAAAAAAGTAATGGATAAGTATGAATAGTAAGCGAATTTCATAAAAACTTATCAAGATATTGATTTAATTTACTTAACATAGCGATTCTTAAGAAAGGCGGGCATAGTGTTCAAAAAAAATGGCCTAAAACACTGGTTTTAAAAGGGTTATGGGACAGCCACGAAGACTTGACCCCTTTTCTTTAGGTAGTTATTTGCTTTTCTTATCAATTCTCTCTGTCAATTTTGTTGAAATCACTATAGGAGGTGTTGGGAAAGTTACTATCTCACCTGATGTAGAGAGGATCGCTTCTCTACACAAACGAGCAAAGTTCTCATCCTCCTTATTGGATAGGTACTGTGCAATAAAAAAGAGATCAGGTGTTCTGACAAGTGCAACACCTTTCAGTTTCGCAGCGGTAATACATTTATTAGTGAAAAATTCTGCTCGAACTGTGGGTTCAGTTAAGCGATATGCATTCCCAAATAGAACCCCTTTAGCCAATGACGCAACTTCATCTCTTTCA
>DAOWKX010000146.1 GCA_030639705.1 Candidatus Aminicenantota bacterium | reverse complement strand
TAATGGATATTTGGATAGGGCAATTTCGATATTAAAGCAGGCCCGGGAACTAGATCCGCGATCGCCTTCTTTTAATTATTTTTTAGCTGTGCTCTATTATTGGGGTCATCAATATGACCGGGCCATAACGCTGTTGAAAAGAGGAATCGATATGCACCCTGACTTTATTGAAAATCACCACCTTCTAGGCGGGCTTTACATGGAAAAATCCATGTATGAGAAGGCCCTGGATGAATTTGAAGTTTACGAGCCTCCTCTCAAACTTGAATTCTGGAAACTTGTCATAGAGGCCAGCAAGGGGAATACAAAAAAGCTTGAAGCATTTCTTGATAAGCATGTAAATGATAAGATTACCATCAAAATTTCTCTCTCTGAAAAGGCTCTTGCGTATGAGTGGGCAGGAAATAGCGATAAGGTTTTCGAATGGCTTGAAAAAGCTTATGAAACCAGAGATCCACAGATACTTTATTTAAGAGCCATTCCGCAATTTAAAAAATATCACACTGACAACAGGTTCAAGAATTTATTGAAAAAAATCGGATTAGAAAAAAAATCGATAAAATCATCAACATCACCACCCGTATTTGTTGATTAATAATAAATATAGTTTAAGGAGAACAACATGAGAATAAATCAATCAAAAATGGTGATTTCCGGTTTGATTATTTTTTTATTGAGTGCCTTTTTATTGGCAGGTACCGAATCCAAAGCCCTGATTTTGCAGGAGATGAGCTGGGTGGATGTTCAGGAATATCTGAAAAGCAGTGACATGGTGATTATTCCACTGGGGGCCACCGAGCAGCATGGGCCCCATCTGCCCCTGGGAACCGATTTTTACGAGGCCCTGGGCATGTGCAGAATGATTTCCTCACAAACCGGAGTGGTGATAGCCCCGGTATTGATGGTCGGGTACAGCCTTTACCACTCCGGATTCCCCGGCACCCTCAGCCTCACCCCCGAAACCATGGAAACCGTGTTGATCGAAACCGTTGAGATGCTGATGAAATACGGATTCCGCCGCTTCATGTTTTTCAATTACCACGGAGGTAATAACATTGTACAGAAACGGGTGATTCACCGCATCAACCATACCACCGAATCCATGGCCATTGCTATCGGTCATGGCAGCAACCTGGAAAAACAGGAGGATGATGAGTTCTTTGACTGGCATGCCGGTAAAGGCGAGACCTCCATCATGCTCTATCTCAAACCGGAGTTGGTCCGCATGGACCGAGCGAAAAAACCCGAAATCACCTTTTCACCGCTTATGAAAAAACTTCGGGAGCTGGGTAAAAAACATCCGGAATTGATGGAGGTATGGAGTAGCTTACTCGGTGTGCCCGAAGATACCCTGAAGGGGGGCGCCAGCCATGAGCTTTCCAGCAATGGCATATGGTCTTTTAATAATCCCGGGGAGGCCACAGCGGAAATCGGAAAACAAACCGTTGAGCACATGGTCAAAACTGCGGTCAACTTTATCAAAGCCTGGCAGCAAATCAAAGGCCCGTGAAGACAGCAGAAACAAAAAAAACCATTGGAATTCTAGGCGGTATGGGACCGGAAGCCACGGTCCATTTTTTCAATTTTATCGTCCAGATGACCCGGGCCAACCATGACAGCGACCATATACCGGTGGTCATCATCAACAATCCCCTGATCCCCGATCGCACCCAGGCAATCGTCAATAAGGGCAAATCACCATTGCCCGACCTGATCCGGGCCGCCCGAAAATTGGAACAGGCCGGAGCGGATTTCATTGTGATGCCCTGTATCACCGCCCATTATTACTATCCAGAAATCATAAAACATATCAACATCGGTTTTATCCATATGATCAAAGAGGTGGCGAATTTTATTCAAACCGAACTGCCTGACATTCATAATTTCGGTTTGCTGGCCACCACAGGAACCATCAAAACCGAGCTCTTTCAAAAAGAAATTGCCAATACCAATCGTCACATCATCATTCCCGACCCCGAACAACAAAAAAAAGTCGTGGATGCGGTGTATAGAAAAAAAGGGATAAAAGCCGGTTTTAAAGAATTCCCCCTGGAAATATTATCTCAAATTGCCCAGCATCTGAAAAAAAAAGGGGCTCAAGCTATCATTGCCGGATGTACTGAAATTGCCCTAGTTATTGAAAACCTGGATATTGACCTTCCGACCATAAATCCCCTCCACATCCTGGCCAGCACCAGCATTCAACTTGCAGGTTATTCTTTAAAACAATCCAAAATCTAAAAAGATATTATCTTGAATCCGTTTTCCAATACCCGCCTGCTTTCCTTCCCCATACAGAACAGCAGATCCAAAATAGAAAGATTTTTTAAAAAATGGCCCCAGAACTGGGGATATACCGGAGAAAAGAAGTACAAAAATCTCACCTGTATCCCATTTTTTTCGAGTTGTTTCCAGGGAATAATACCTTTAGAAAAATAGGGCAGGATCACTTCGTCGGCAGCTAAATATTCAGCTATATCCATTATCAATTGGATTCCGCTTGATTTTATTCCAATATTGGACTGTAGCCTTAAAGGTGTTGCAATATCCAGTTCTGATTTCAGAAACTCAATAAATTGGACCATCATGTCCAGAAACTGGTTTCCATTATCCCCCACAATCTTTGTTATTTCACTATTTATTTCATCGAAATATTGAGATTTTTTATAAGCATGATAGAGGGTTTTCATCCATTTCATTCCCCAGTACTCTGGTTCATGAATTTTGAGGCTCCTGATTTTCTGTCGCTTTCCAGGTATTTTTTTTACCGGAACGGTAATCCATATCTCTCCATCATGACCTTTCAACCGATTGCGGTTCACAAAGGTAAATCCCTGTGCAAACAGGGTGTCATCCAACAAAACCATTACATCCGAAAGCATCAAACGGCAAAAAAAACCTCCCCAGGGGATAAAGGACGGTTGACTAAAACATACTCTCATTTTTTGATAACACCATCATCATGAATTTTAAATTACCTTAATCGTAAAGCGAATAAATTTAAAAAGTGTGATTTCAAACCTCCTATATACTATATATAGTATATAAAATAAAAATCATAAATAAAAAACCTTGACATTCATTTTTTTTTTTATTATAAAATATGCAAGGAGGCTCTATGAATAGGAAAATTATCAGTTTTATTGTTGTCTTTGTTTTTCTATTTTCTATCAATACCCTTTTAGCTGAAAAAGAAATAAAGAGACTGGGAGTTCACCCCTTTTACAGATCCAAGGATTTAAAAGCCGAGGATATTCAAAAAATTGCCAATGAAAGAGTCGGCGAGGTCAAGATTGGATTTGAAGAAGCCGGATATGGAGACCTCTTTTTTGCATTTATTGAACAGCTAAAATCAGCTGAAATTGAATTTATTGAAGTACAGCCTGGTGATTCGATTATGTGGATGATGTTTAAAAGAGGTAAGCGAGTAACTATTGAAAAAGATGTGATCTGGGCAGGTGAAAAACCCTTTCAAGCTTACAAATTTGTTATCACCCGAGAAAACAAAGAACATGTCTTTATCGTCCCAAAAATCTGCGGAAACATCTCATTAAAAAGCGTTAGTGAATTGCCACTCCCACCGCCCCCACCTCCACCGCCAAATCAACCCCCCAGCTGCGATTTACAAGTCAGTCCGGTCGAACTTTTTACTGGAGAGATGATTACTCTTGATGCCTCAGGTTCAAAAGATCCAGATGGTAAGATCGTCTCGGTAAAGTTTACCATTAATTATGACAATGGTGATCTTCTGGAAGAAAAAATCCTGGAAGCTCCTCCCTGGATTTACGAAACCAAGATCAAAAAGGCCGGAACATTTAAAATCACTGCCGTGGTTAAAGACGATGCTGGAGCCGAGATAAACGGAGAACCCTGTATCAAAGAAGTCAGTGTCAAAAAGAAAGGGTTTATCGTCGGTGATCTCGGGGTACTGTACATGCCTGATCCTGCCACTTGGGTATTAGCCAGGGTCGGGGAGATGTATAAAGTCACAGAATCC
>DAOWKX010000008.1 GCA_030639705.1 Candidatus Aminicenantota bacterium | reverse complement strand
CCTCCACAACCACTCCCCGGGCAGTGTTTTTTACAAATCCCGATAAGCGAAACTTCTGGACACTCCGGTAAATAAAGGGCCTGAATCCGACTCCCTGAACGATGCCCTTGAACAAAATACGGATCCTTCTAACCGACAGATCCGATTTATCTTTTTTTGCAATACTGCGGTTAATCCTCATTTGTACTTTTAAGACTCCCATTATATCAAAAAAAGCTGAAATATGAAACCAGGTAAGTCATGAATCCCGGTGCGGAAAATAAAAAAAGTTAACAAAAAAATAACTAAAACGGTTGACTTTTAATTTTCCTTTATTCATAATTTCATTTGTGTATCCCATATCAACAATTCAAATGTCATTTCCCTGATTTAAATAAACTAAAATGAGGAGGTCAAAGTGAGTCCAATTTTTGGTGAAATTTCACGCCGGGACTTCATGAAGTTTTGCGGTACCATGGCTGCGGTTATGGGAGTTTCAAAACTGGAATTTGCCAGTACACTTGCAGCAACAATGGCAGCATCAACTTCCCAAAAACCCCCTGTCATATGGCTGGAAGGACAAGACTGTGCAGGATGTACCATAGCACTCCCAGGTTCTCCCCATCCACCTGTCGCATCGCTTATTTTAGATAAACTTTCAATTAGATATCACGAAACGATCATGGCTGCATCCGGATATCAGGCAGAAGCCGTTTATCATGCCACCGTCAAACAAGGTGGTTATGTACTCGTGGTGGAAGGATCGATCCCCACCGCAGACGACCGTTTCTGTATGGTTGGAAACCGCCCATTTAAAGAAATTGTACTGGAAGCAGCTGCCAGTGCAGCAGCGATTATTGCAGTCGGTGCCTGTGCATCGTTCGGCGGAATCCCGGCTGCCGGACCCACCGGAGCGGTTGGCGTCAGCGAAATTGTAAAAAACAAACCCATCATTAACCTCTCTACCTGTCCGGTACATGTGGATCATCTGGTGGGAACCATTGTTTATTATTTGGTCACCAATAAAGTACCGCCACTGGATGAGTACAAGCGCCCCTTAATGTATTTTGGTGAAGTCATTCATGACAACTGCAGACGGCGTTCATACTTTGAGGAGGAGAAATTCCTCAGTGATTGGAATGATCCCGAGCAAAAAAATTGGTGCCTGATTGAAAAAGGATGTAAAGGTCCGGAAACCTATTCGGATTGTCCGGTAAGACGATGGAATGATGGCCAGAACTTCTGCATTGATTGTGGTGCGGGCTGTATGGGTTGTGCTGAGCCTGCTTTCTATAAAGGAATGACCCCGCTCTATGCCGATGCCGATGATCAATTGAAGAAAAGAACCATGTATGCGGCCAATAAAAATATAAAAACCAAATCAGGAAAGGAGACATAAAATGGGAAAGAGAATTATTGTTGATCCAGTTACAAGAATAGAAGGACACTTGAAAATTGAAGTTGAAATCGAAAATGGAAAGGTGAAAAATGCCTGGAGTTCCGGAACCATGGCAAGGGGAATAGAATTATTACTCCAGGGAAAAGACCCCCGGGATGCATCCTACATTACCTCCCGGATTTGCGGCGTATGTTTTAGCGTTCATCAACTGTGTTCTGTATATTCATTGGATGATGCCTTCGGTGCTAAAGTTCCAACCGGTGGCACACTCCTCAGAAATCTGGTGATGGGCGCCCAGTATATCTATGACCACCCGCTCCATTTTTACCACCTTTCAGCTCTGGATTATCTGGATATTATGGCCATTGCCAAATACAGCGGAAAGGACAAAGACCTGATTGCTCTTAAAGAAAAAATCGTAGCACTGGTTAAATCCAAAGACACCTATCCCCTGACTCCCCGTTATAAACCCGATGAATACTGTGTGAATGATCCCGACACCGTAATCACTGCGGTAAAACATTACATCGATGCCCTGTCTATGCAGGCCAAAGCCCGTAATATGGGAGCCATATTTGGAGGACGGCAACCCCATTACCAGAGTATTGTGGTGGGTGGATTTACGCAGCTTCCGGACGTTAACCAGGTGTTAAAATTCCGGACCATGCTGGATGAACAGGCAAAATTTGTGAATCATGTGTATATACCGGATGTTCTGGCCTTTGGAACCGGACCTCTCTTGCCACTGGCAAAAAATGGACTAGGAGGCGGTCATCATAATTATCTATCCTACGGATCCCTCCAGAAACAACCACCAAAAAAAGATCTTCTATTCCCTGCCGGTGTGATAAAAAAATTGAACCCTGCCAACGTAGTGGTGGAACCTTTTGATGCCAGGAAAATCACCGAAGCAGTCAATCATGCCTGGTATTCAGGTCGGAAGCCCCTGCATCCCTCCAATGGTCGAACCATATACAACCTGGATAAAAAAAGAGCCTACTCTTTTATTAAATCCCCGCGCTATGATGGTATGTCTATGGAAGTCGGACCCCTGGCCCGGCAAATTATATCCAAGAATCCCACTCTATTTAAATTGATTGGACAGGGAGTCAAACCCGGTGTTGTGGCCCGACATGCCGCCCGAGCTCTGGAAACCAAACTGGTTGTGGATGCCTGTTATAAATGGTGCGATCAATTGCTTACCGAAATGACAAAACCGGGCTTCAAGATCCATGATACCGAACACTGGGAGCCACCTGAAAATGGCTCCGGTGCCGGATTTTATGAGCCTCCGCGCGGTTCCCTGGGACACTGGATAACAATAAAAAATAAAAAAATTGACAATTACCAGTGTGTGGTTCCCTCAACCTGGAATGCATCCCCGAGATGTAATAAAAAAATCAGAGGACAATATGAAGAATCACTGATCGGAGCGCCGGTACCTGATCCGGATAATCCCATAAATGTGGTACGGATTATCCGGTCATTTGATCCCTGCCTGGCCTGTGCGGTTCACCTTATAGATCCACAAACCAATGAGATCAAAAAATTTATTGTTGAATAAGGGTTATCGGAAGAATAAGATTTCAATTTTGATTTATAGGTAAAATGAAAAAAAAGGGGGATGATAAAATGTCCTCCCCTAAAATAACCATCCTGGGAGTGGGAAATGAACTCCTGTCTGATGAAGGAGTAGGTATTCATGTTATCAGAGAAATCCAGAAAAGGGAAATCAATCCAGAAATTGAAGTCATCGAAGGGGGAACCGAAGGTTTTGGACTTCTCAATATTATCATTGAGACCGATTACCTGATTCTGGTTGATTCTTTGAAAGGGGGCGGCAAACCAGGATCTATATACCGATTTAATATTAAAGATGCCCCCAGTTGTCCGGATCTCTTCAAAACTTCGGTCCATCAGATCGGAATTCTGGAAGTCATACATTTATCTGAACTCATCGGAAACACCCCGGAAACCATTGTCTTCGGGATCGAACCAAATAAAATCAATACCAGCATGCAGTTATCTGAGGAGGTTCAAAGCAAAATTCCCCGTATTATTGAACTCATACTAGAGGAAATCAAAAATCTAACAAATAAAATCAAGGCCAGCCGATAAATATTGACTTTACCTAAACTTATCTGCTCAAACTTCAGGATAAACCTTTTTTTTCGCATATCGTATATTATTTTTTATATTCTTTTATCCATAAAGGAGGAAAATTATGATTAAAAAAAGTCTTCATCTATTCTTGTTGATTTTCATCTCAATGAATCTCTTAAGTGCTGATTTAACAGTGGATGATGTGATCAAAAAACACATTGAGGCAGTTGGGGGATACCAGAAATTAAAATCCGTAAAAACCATGAAAATGACCTTTAAGTTCATGACCCAGGGTATCGAAGGACCAGCTGTTGTATTCACCAAGCGACCCAACAAATTCCGTTTAAACGCCACCATCCAGGGAATGGACATGTCCCAAGCTTATGATGGTAACATTGCCTGGGCCATTTACCCCTTTGGCGGGAATCCGGATCCTCAAAAACTACCGGAGGACCAGACAAAACAGATGGCTGAAGACGCGGATATTGATGGTCCGCTCGTGGATTATCAAAAGAAAGGTCATCAGGTGGAATTAATGGGAAAAGAGGATGTTCAGGGAACTGAAACCTACAAGATTAAAGTGACATTAAAAAGTGGCAACATTCGCTATTTATATATGGATACAGAATACTTTCTCCCCATCAAGACCACGGCCAAGGTAAAACGGGGAGAACAGGAATTCGAAATAGATACCTTTCAGGGAGATTTCAAGGAAGTGGATGGTATGATTATTGCCCATTCCCAAGAAATCAAAATGGGCGAAAATACAGTCAGACAGTTGACACTGGAGAAAGTGGAGATAAACGTTGACCTGGATGACAATATGTTTGTCATGCCGGAAAAAAAAGAGACAGCCACTGAACAAAAAGAAGAAAAATAAAACCTTAGGAGGCTGATCATGAAAAAATTATTCTTTCTTTCTCTGGTACTATTTCTTATTCTTCCAGTTTTAACATTGGGAGAATCCAAAAACGAAAAACCGGTTAAAATAGATGAATATATTTTCGGTTCCATAAAGGCCAGGGCCATAGGCCCGGCAGTCATGAGCGGGCGTATTTCCTGTCTTGATGCCGTTAATGAAAATCCCAATATCATTTATGTGGGTGCTGCCGGCGGAGGGATTTGGAAATCGATCAATGGCGGGGCTTCATTCAAACCGGTTTTTGACAAATACAACCAGTGTATCGGTTCCATTTGTATCGATCAATGCAATCCCAAGACCGTCTGGGTGGGCACAGGCGAATGCTGGACCAGGAATAGTGTTTCGGTCGGGGATGGCATCTACAAAACCACTGACAGCGGTGATAACTGGAAAAACTTAGGGTTGAAAGAAACCGAACGAATCAGCCGTATCGTCATCAACCCCCAAAACCCGGATATCGTTTATGTGGCTGCCATGGGTCATTTATGGAATGCCAATGAGGAACGTGGGGTCTACAAAACCACAGATGGCGGGAAAACCTGGGAAAAAATATTGTACGTAGACAAAAATACCGGCTGTGCAGACCTGGCCATAAACCCAAAAGCACCGAATATCATCTATGCTGCCATGTGGCAATACCGCCGATATCCCTATTTTTTCAATTCTGGTGGTCCCGGAAGCGGTTTGTACCGTTCTCTTGACGGGGGCCGGAACTGGAAAAAGATCCACAAAGGACTGCCCCGGGAAAACCTGGGCCGAATTTCAATTGCCATTTCACCGGTCAGACCCGGTACGATTTTTTGTATCGTTGAATCTAAAAAAACCGCGCTGTACCGTTCCACCGACATGGGTGAAAACTGGAAAAAAATGTCCGCTGCTCCGATCATAAACGAAAGACCTTTTTATTTTAACCTGCTGATTGCCGATCCCCAGGACCACCAAATCCTGTACAAGCCGAGTTTTGTTCTAGGCATCAGTAAGGACGGCGGCGAAACCTTTGAATCAACCGGGGGTCCCCATGTTGATTTCCACGCTCTGTGGATCAATCCCTCAAATCCAAAACACATGATTTTAGGAACCGACGGCGGAGTTTATGTTTCCTATAGCCGCGGTTATGGCTGGCGATTTTTAAACAACCTTCCGGTCAGCCAGTTTTACCGGATTAGCTACGATATGGATGATCCCTATTATGTATACGGGGGATTGCAGGACAATGGCTCCTGGACAGGCCCTTCCCGCAGCCCAGGGGGCATCAAAAACAGCGACTGGGTCGGTGTGGGCTGGGGAGACGGATTTTACGTTTTTGTGGATCCCAAGGATAAAAATATTGTATACAGTGAATACCAGGGAGGGAATATTTTCCGCAATCATCGTGATACCCGGGAGAGCAAAGAAATCAAGCCTTACCCGGCAGCCGGAGATCCAAAATTCCGGTTCAACTGGAATACCCCCATTCAGGTAACCGAAGAGGCTATCTATGTTGGATCCCAGTATTTATTCCGTTCCACTGACCGCGGTGATTCCTGGCAGAGGATATCGCCGGACCTGACCACCAATGATCCCCGGAAACAACAGCAGGAAAAGACCGGAGGACTTACCATCGATAATACCAATGCTGAAAACCACTGTACCATTTATACCATCAGCGTGTCTCCGAAGAATTCCGATATCATCTGGGCCGGAACCGATGATGGCAATCTCCAGGTCACCCGTAACGGCGGAAAAACCTGGAACAATGTAATTTCCAATATCAGCGAATTACCCAGATATACCTGGTGCAGCTGCGTTCAAGCCAGCCGCCATGATTCCCATACTGCTTATGTGGTGTTTGACGGACACCGCAGCGGCGACATGAATTCCTATGTGTATAAAACCACTGACCTGGGAAAAAACTGGACTTCCCTCAGCTCCGATTCCATAAAAGGTTATACCCGGGTCATCCGGGATGACCTGGTCAATCCCGATTTGCTGTTCCTGGGCAGCGAATCCGGCCTGTTCATCTCCATTGACGGCGGACAGCAATGGGCCCAGTTTACCGGAAACTTCCCCCCGGTGGCTGTCCACGACCTGGCCATTCATCCCCGGGAGGCCGATCTGATCATCGGAACCCACGGGCGGGGTATCTACATCATTGATGATATTACCCTGCTGAGGAAAATCCGCCAGCCATTATTGCAGAAAAAAGTACACCTGTTCGAGACTTCTCCGGTTTGTATCCGGACCTATCGGGGAGATTACCGGGAGGTTCAATCCGGAGAATGGGTCGGATCCAATCCGCTTCTGGTCGGAAAGATCCCCTATTACCTGAAACGCCGACACATGTTCGGTGATTTGAAGCTTGAAATCTTCGATTCGGAAGGAAAACTGTTGAAAACTCTGCCCGGCGGAAAACGCCGGGGTGTAAATATTGTATACTGGTTTCTGAGACTCAAGCCACCCAAGGTACCGCCAGCCCGAAGCCTGGCCGGATATGCCCTGAGAGGACCGCACATTCCGGAGGGAACCTACAAAATCAAACTGACCAAGGGAAAAGAGACCTACACCACCGAGTTGAAAGTCCTATTTGGTGATGATTATCCCTACTCAGCCGAAGACCGTAAAGTCCAGCAGCAGACCGTATGGAAATTGTACCATATGCAGGAAGATCTGGCCTATACCGGATATTGTGTGATCCAGGTCAGGGATCAGTCAAAAGACCGGGCCAACCAGTTAAAAAAAACAGGGTCTCTTCAAAAGAAACTGAAACAACTGGCCCGGAAACTGGACAGCATGTATAAAAAGCTGGCTGCCACCCGCAAGGACCAGGGAATTACCGGTGAAGAACAGCTGCGTGAGAAAGTCGTCCACCTTTACGGAGTGGTCAACAATTACGGAGGCCAACCCACCGAATCACAGTTGCAGAGAATGCAGGTACTCGAAAAAGAAGTGCAAAAAGCCAGCACTCAATTTCAATCCATGGTTAGCAAAGAACTGGATGCCATCAACCAGAAATTAAACGCTCAAAAAATCAAACCGATTACCGTCCCCACTCTGGAGGAATACCAGGAGAAAAATAAGTAAATTTTCATAATCTCGTCAAATATACCCCGCTGGCCAACACAAATATAAATTCTATGATGATGAAAACAATCAGGACCAGGGCAATACCCGAGGTAAATCCGTAGGAATGAAGGCCAACACCCAGGAGATTGATTCCAAACCAGGCCAGGGCAATGGTAATGATTCCCACAATGCTTCCCAAGGCAAAACCAACCTCTTTAATCCATTTTGATAACCGGGCATGAAACAGGATAACGGACCATAAAACCACAACCAGTGCCCCGTTTTCCTTGGGGTCCCAGCCCCAGAAACGTCCCCACGATTGATCCGCCCACATTCCTCCCATTACGGTTCCCAGAAAGGTAAAAATCAATCCAAAAGCCTGAGTGGCATAAATGGATTGGAATGTGTTTTTTAAAACAATTCTATTTTCCGGAATAAATAATGTCTGAAACACAAAAACATGTCCGATAATACCGGATATCACAATACCGGCAAAACCAATGGTTATGGTAATCACATGGGTGGATAGCCAGAAATTCGAATCCAAAACCGCCACTAACATTCCCATGGTATCGCCTTCCAGAGCATACTTGCCGGCAATTAGAAGCATGATAATACCGGAAGTACTCCCGGTTAAAATACCAATATTTTTCTTCTTGAAAAATTCCAGAATGATCCCCAGTATGACCGTCATCCACCCGGTAAAAATAAAGGTTTCATACAGATTGGTCACGGGAGGCCGTGACATAATCATCATTCGGGAAATCATCCCGTAGCTATGAAATAAAACGCCCAATAATAATAAAAAAAAGCTGATTCCATATAACCATTTTCTTAAAACCAACAAAGAGAGCAGAATGAAAAACAGTGAAAAACCATAGAAAAATTCCGATTTATGAAAAGGATCGATTTGATTATAAAGAATTTCCGCAGAAATCTTCTTATCTGTTGTTTTACTCTTCAATTGATCCAATATAAATTCATTAAAAGACTCCAGAGAATGATCAAACCGGTTCTGATGGCCATTAATAAAAGCACTTACCATATCACCCAGTAAATATATTTCTCTGTTTATCGGTTTATGAAGACGGTAACTTCTATAAAGGGACTCACCGGGACTAATCCAATTTTCCGAATGATTTTCCGGGTCATGTATAATGGTTAAGGGAAGGGGCTGAATGGAATCCATGCGTTGTTGAATTTTATTCATCGTGTTTATGATTTCCTTTTCAACCTCAGATCTTTGATCAATATCCTTCAGAAGGATTTCATTTTTGAGTTGCTCTAATATGGAAATACGCTTCACCAAGTCCAGAAAGCAAAACACGTTTTTACTCTCCGGAAGATTGAATGCTTTTTTGATCTCGTTGTTTGTAAAGGTAAAATCTTCATGGGGAATGGCAAACTGTAGACTCCCACTCAATTGCTGATAAAGGTATAGTTTATTAAAAAGAATAATAATCTCATTTTCTACAACAGTTCTCTCATCATCCTTCAATTTTGAGGCAGAAAACGCAAGCTTGCTTAACCGGGGAAAAATCTTTCCTAACTGGGTGAAACTGTATCGATCTCTATCATCGGCGATTTCGATTCCCAGTGAATTGAGTACTTCCGGATGATTGACTAAAAAGATTCGGTCATTAAAGGACTGGTTGGGAGTGAACAACACCCTTGAAAACCAAATAATAGCCGGCTCTCTTTTAAATTTACTCTTTCCTGAAAATTGTTTTAATATATTTTGAGCATAGGTGTCCAGGGGTTTTTTCCTTCCATTTTCCAGAATGATTATCCTTCTAAAATTTTCTAATGAGGATATCGCTTTTTTAACTTCACTGGAATTTGCATAACCTATTGAAATGCAAAGCCCAACTAAATAAGATAAGAATAATATCTTTTTTATGCCATTCATCAATAGTCAATTATTCCCTTAGGTTTTTTTTCTTTTTAATTAACCTTAACAGAAAATGGATACACAATCCCATGAAAATAATGATACTCGAAATATAGGGGAACAATTTCCCGAAATTTTTCACCACTGCTAAAAAAGTATATTCGGTTCCATCATCGGCAATGAAATATGAAGATTGATACAAGGTAAAATTCTTATACCTCAGTGGCTTATTCATTGAAATAATCACTTCCCGTACAAGCTCTTTAATTCGAACTTCTACTTTGCTATCATAACTTCGGACAATATTTGAACCCGGATGAAAAGTTCTTTTAAAATCAATAAGTCGAAGTGAAAAGGGTAATATAAATCTTTTTTTTCGAAGTGAAAAATAATAGTTTTTCCCCCCCCTCAGAATTGGAGTTGAATTTTTATCAGCCCCGTAAAGCAGGACCTGCTTCGAATTCTTGTCGAAGGGAAGAATTGAAAAAACCATACCAGCCATGTTCTTAGAGTGCTCTCTTTTTTCAGTCTTGGGTTCTAATTGCTGAATTCCTGAGGAATTGATAATATCAACCTTATCCATATTTTTTGTTTTGACATAAGCAATACAATTTTTATAATATTGGTGTACTTGAATTTCCATATCCAACTGGTCAAATTTAATACGATCATCAGAGGCCAGGCGATTCGTATCGACAGCATAAACAACTTTTTTCTCCTTTTGGTCATGCCAAATCGCTAATTCCCAATCAAGACTGGAAACTGAAAAATTCTTTTCCTGTTCCTCCTTCAGACTGATAACGGATTCCTGTGAATAATAATAGGTAAAAAAACTGCCAATAAAAAAAATCATAATACCCACATGGATAAGAATATTCCCCAGATTGGAAAATTTGAACGGAATTCTGAATAAGATTGAACTGAAAACATTTAAAAATAAAACCCAGAAAATAAGAACAGTGCCCGGGATGGGAAAAAATCCAAATAAAAAGACAAACCAGGAATAAAAAAATTTTTGCTGCGCCTGGTAGAGCCCATTTTCCACCTGATAGACCGTACCCCATATCACCACTATGATCAATAAAACCAGACAAATGACTGTTAATCTTGTTGAAGTAAGTAATTTAATAATGGAGTGTTTTTTCATTTCCGATTGAAATCCTGCTGGGAACCAAATTTAAAAGATTTACTGAAAGAGAAAAAATCCTTTCTGTTTTGTAACAGGAACACCTTCTTTTCCATCACCTTGATAAAAATCGTTTCCTTCGGAAGGGTGATAATTGACACCAGCATAGACATCTCATCCGGGAAATCACTCAGTGAAGTGAAATCAATAAAACGTGCGGGGAATCCTCCAGACGTTTTAAATTTTTTCTGTTTCGATATAAAACCAATTATATCATCAATGGAGCTGGATAAGAGATTGAGTTGACCCATCCACCTTTGAATATTGGCCTGAATCCCACCGCCATCCCCATTTAACCCCACCACTGTGCAGATTCCCTTGTTTTCTCCGGGTTCAATGATAAAAGTGGTTAATCGAATCCCCGAACCTTTTTTTTCTACCCATTCTTCTGGTGCTACCCATTCCAGGACAGAAGCTTCTGAACTCATTTCTTTCTCCGGAGCCGGAACTTTTTGATCAGCGGAGGAAATTTCTTCCACATAACTGCGAACCCCTTCATCGGAATCGCAGGAATACACTAAGATACCTATTAAGGCAATAAACAAGATTTTATACACGGGTAGATTTCCTGAGACAGTCTTAAAACTTGATTGACGATTCTAGGCTATTTTTTTTCGACGGTATGATCGATAGCTTTTAAGGCTTCTTTATAATTAAACTCTTTGGCATGTTCACATTTCGCCCCATCATGGCAGACTGTGCAGTTTTTTTCAGTTATATTAACCAAGCCGTTTTTCAATGCCAGTTCTCGGTTTTTCATTATACTGGTTTTTTTATAAACCGAACCTGGCCCGTGGCATGACTCACACTGAACTCCTTCAAAGTTTGAAGCCTTGGGGTCATCGACTTTATATCCACCTTTATTGAAAGCCGTGGTATGGCATTCCAAACATTTTGGATTCTTTTCCTCACCCTTTTTCTTAAGACTTTCGAAGGCTTTTGCATGGGCTCTTTCTTGCCATTTTTCATAAACATTTCCTTTTCGTTCGCCTTTGTGGCACATCTTGCATTTCTTCACACCCACATACTTAAAATCTCCGGAGTTAATCATAGACAAAAGAAATGCCAGGCAGAAAATTAACAGAACAACTTTTTTCATATTACCTCCTCACATTTGATTGAATGCAATCACAGGCATACACCTTTTTTCATTGACGAACTATCGACACATATATTTATAGTGTTTATTAAAAAAAAAATCAACTATAAATACAACTTTTATTAAATTTTTCACCTATTACAATCCAGCATCAACATTGCCTACGGATCAGCTGTTTTATTTCAGACTAAAAAATAGTTGACAAAATATTATTATTGTATTATATTTAGAGTATGATTGTAGCTAAAGATGGAAGACTCATTCTCCGTTGCTTATCTTTATCTTATATCGGAATTCTGGTTATCCTGCCAATATTTGCCTTGATTTCAATTGTTTTCAAAAACAATCAGGCTGCGATATGGGCTCACATCACTCATCCCCATGCAATATACTCACTGAAAATAACTTTTTTTTATGCTCTTTGTATTGCCATTATCAATTGTATCACCGGAACCGCTACAGCCTGGGTTCTGGTTCGTTATGATTTTCCATTAAAGAAAACCATGAACACCCTCATAGATCTTCCGTTTGCCATCCCCACGGTTGTCACAGGTATTATGCTGGTTACACTCTATGGACCTCAGAGTATCATCGGTCATTTTTTTGCCAGAAACGGATTTCACATCATTTACAATCAACCGGGAATCATGCTGGCTCTCTTGTTCGTTACTTTTCCCTTTGTTGTCAGAGCGGTTCAACCGGTTATTATCGAAATGGAAAAAGAAATGGAGGAGGCAGCCGAGGCGCTGGGTGCATCTCCCTGGACCATATTCCTGAAAATAATTTTGCCTACATTATCCCCGGCAATCCTGACCGGCACCGCACTCTCCTTTAGCAGGGCCCTTGGTGAATTTGGATCCATCGTTATTGTGGCCGGTAATATCCCGATGAAGACCCAGGTTGCATCCGTTTACATATACGGAGAAGTTGAAAGCGGAAATATTCCCGGTGCATTGGGAATTTCTCTAGTTCTTTTATTATTATCATTTTCTATTATATTGCTGCTGAACATAATTCAAAAGTGGAAAAGAAAATATGAAGAAGCAAAATAATCCGGACGCACAAACAGGTAAGAAAAGCCTACGATTCATGGAAAGGATACTGATCACTGGAGTTTTTCTTTGGTTTCTTGGTCTTATAGTTGTTCCTTTTTGTGGAATATTAAAGCAGACATTTTCAAAGAACTGGCACCAGGCCTTTGCTTCCCTGACCAGTTCAACCGCCCTTCACTCTTTCGGGATAACAATAATCATCTGCATTGCTGTGGCCATCATCAATACCATTTTTGGAACTATGCTGGCATATATGCTGACAAGACAGACATTTAGAGGGCAGTTAATTATTGAAAGTCTACTGGACCTCCCCTTTGCAGTCTCTCCGGTTGTTATCGGATTTATGCTAATCATCTTGTTTGGCCCCAACGGATGGATGGGCAGGATATTCTCATTTTTCAATATAAAGATCATCTATGCGCTGCCTGGAATGATAATCGCGACTTTATTTGTCACCTTGCCCTTTGTGGCCAAAGAGATTATTCCAATACTCAGGCAATTTGGATCGGAGCAGGAAGAGGCTGCTCAGGTATTGGGTGCTTCAGCATGGCAAAATTTCCGGAAAATCACTCTACCCACGATAAAATGGGGTCTCGGTTATGGATTAACCCTAACCATTGCCCGATCCATCGGGGAATTCGGCGCTGTACTGGTTGTAAGCGGAAACATTTTAAATAAAACCCAGAGCGCCACTTTATATATACATGATCAATTCACAGATCTAAATTATATCGGTGCTTATTCTGCATCCATTATTCTTATTATATTGTCTATCCTGGTAATTAACTTTATTCAATTCATTTCTAAGCAAAAGGCAGGCTAGAATGGCCAGCATCATGGTTGAAAATTTAAGTAAAAGATTTGGAAATTTTGTGGCAGTTGATGATGTCAGCTTCAGAGCAGAAGAAGGTGAACTGGTGGCATTATTGGGGCCCAGTGGATCAGGGAAAAGTACAATACTCAGAATGATTGCGGGGTTGGAAATCCCAGACCGAGGGAAGACCTATCTGTACGGAAAAGATGTCACCCATACAGTAAGTAGAAAAAGGAAGGTGGGCTTTGTTTTCCAGCATTATGCCCTGTTCAAACACATGACCGTTGAAAAGAACATTGGTTTTGGGCTGGAAATCATGAAAAAGAAAAAAGATTTTATAAAAGATAAAGTAGAGAAACTCATCAATCTGGTGAATTTGAACGGTTATGAATCACATTTTCCAGCTCAACTTTCAGGAGGACAACGTCAGAGAGTTGCCCTGGCCAGGGCGCTGGCACCAGAGCCAAAAATCATGTTATTAGATGAACCGTTTGGCTCTCTGGATGCAAAAATCCGTGAAAATTTAGCCAACTGGATCCGGGATTTACATCAAAAAATCAATGTAACCAGTGTTTTTGTTACCCATGATCAGAATGAAGCCATTAAAATAGCTGATAAGATCGTGGCCATCAATAGAGGAAAAGTAGATCAGATTGGCACAGCGAAAGAAGTCTATGAACATCCAGAAACTAAATTTGTTGCCAGTTTTATTGGGAATACCAATGTGATTGTGGGAAAGTTACATGATCATAAACTGTATATTGAAAATATGGCCGGGGAAATACCCACTAAATCATTAAAAGCACCAAAAAATGGTTCAATGGTCCTACTGGTCAGACCTGAAGATATCCTCATTTCAAAGAAAAAAACCAGAGAATGTCCCATAAAAGGAACCATAAAAGATATTTATTACCGGGGAAGTGCATATGAAATTAATATTTTAACCGGAGATATCATTATTAATGTTGTGGAAGAAAAGAACCGGTTTCAGAAAAAGAAAATAGCCAATAACGCGACGGTTTACCTGGGTTTTGTTAAGTATAATATTTTCAACGCACCAGAAGGGCGTAAAATCATAGAAGAAAAACTCAGTCAGCTGGGATACTTGGAATGAACTTCACCACTCATACTATTTTATTAAATAATAATCCTTATCCTTTATCAGGAATCCCTGAATTATCATGATTGACTTTCCCTCAAAAAACAATTAAAATATATACTAAATGGCAAAAGACAGGGTTATAATAAAAATACCCTGGCCGTTATATAACTGATTAAAGAAAGTCATTGATGAAAGTGGTTTCAACTTCATTCAAAAATATGATCTCTAAAAAACAACAATCAGGAGAAAAATAATGGATATTTTAAAGATCAGTAAAAAGGATTTTTTATCCTTTGTTGACAGGAAGATTTCGGAAAAAAAGTCCAGAATAGTGGGGGTTATCCAGAAGGGTTTCCACTATGTATTTGATGATCTAAAATCATCCGGGGATTTGAGCCTTGACTATGATGTCACCATACTTCCCCCCAAGAAGTATTTTCAACCGCCCAAGGAGGTATTACTAAAATTTGTCCCCAAAAAGGCTGATTCTTATATCTCGGTTAACTGTTATGATCCTGTTACCATCATCGGGATTCATTATTATGATCTGGCCGCCATATACATGATGGACCGGGCATTTTCAGATGGTGAGCGGGATGAGCACTATCTAAAAAAACGGGAAAACTCCCTGTTGATCGGAATTTATCCCTTAAAACATTATAAATACCGGTTTTCCAAATCCGTGGTAAAAGACCAGTACTACAAGGTGGCTGATTTAATGTTGGTGGACATGGGAGAAGAATATGTCATAGAGGTAGTCAGTGAGAAGGGTAAAAATTACCTGAAAGGCAGTAATTTGAGAAAGAATGATTATAGCTTGAAAGAGATCGATCAGGCCAAGACCCGGATCAAAGATGATCAAAAACTACCGGTTTCAGTGGATATTGCATCTGAATTTTTAACCCGTAACTATTATCATTCGGTCTGGAAATATTTTGGTGATAAATGTTTTTCCTGTGGGTCCTGTGTATTTGTGTGTCCCACCTGTTATTGTTTTGATGTCATGGAAGAGATCGATCTCACCCTGAGTGAGGGGAAGCGGATAAAAGTCTGGGATGGATGCATGTTAGAGGATTTTGCCCTGGTGGCGGATGGTAATAATTTCAGGCGAGACCGGGCCGAGCGATTCAGGCATCGAACCTTCAGGAAGGTCAAATATCTTCCTGATAAATACCGCTATTTTGGATGTGTGGGCTGCGGGAGATGCGCGGACGCCTGTACCGCCGATATTGCCGGGCCCAATAAGGTTTTTAAATATATTTTGGAGAATCAGTAAGGAGGAAAGAATGTGCGAGAGTTATCCCCATAAGGAAGTAATAGAGAAGACATCGATATATTTACCCGAGGTGGCCACGCTGAGGAAGATAAGACCGATGACGCCATTTGATACATTTTTCAGGTTTGAGTTAGCTGAGCGGAGTTTGGGTCATCGTCCTGGTCAGTTTGCTGAGATTTCCATCCCGGGCATAGGTGAGGCGCCGATATCGATATCCTCGCCTCCTTCCGATGGCAGGGAGTTTGAGATGGTGATACGGAATGCGGGAGCGGTGACCAATGCCATCCACAGTTTGGAGGTAGGAGATAGTGTAGGAGTGAGGGGTCCGTACGGTACGAGTTTTCCCATGGAGGAGTTAAAGGGTAAGAGTCTGTTATTTATCTGCGGGGGAATTGGGTTGGTGCCGGCGCGATCGGCGATCAAGTATGCGCTGGAACACCGGGATGATTACAAGCATATCTCCGTTCTGTTCGGATGCAAGGACCCGGCCCAGCGTTTATTTGTCAATGAGCTGGAAAAATGGAAGCAGCGGGATGACATTGTGTTCTATGAAACGGTCGATACCACGGATTTGTCCACTTACCTGGAGATGAGCCACATGGAGATATCCTACCGGGGTCCGGTGGATGAGTGGCGATCGAAGCAGTGGAAGGATAATGTAGGAGTGATAACCACCTTATTTCCGAAGTTGAGATATGTGGATCCGCGTGAGACCTATGCCATTGTGGTGGGCCCGCCGGTCATGTATAAATTTGCCATCATGAACCTCCATGACCTGGAGTTTTCCGATGATCACATCATTGTATCGTTGGAGCGTCGGATGAAATGCGGTGTTGGCAAATGCGGACATTGTCAGATCGAAAACATATACGTCTGTCAGGAGGGTCCGGTATTTTACTACAGTGATATCAGTTATATAAGAGGAGTGATTTAAGATGAGCAAAAAGCCGAGGGCAGCGTTTTTTGATTTTGCCGGTTGTGAGGGTTGTCAGTTACAGGTTGCCAATTTAGAGGAAGATATAATAAAGCTACTGGAATTGGTTGAGGTGGTGGAATTTCGAGAAGTGATGACGGGAGAGGCAGAGGAATATGATATAGCGTTTGTAGAGGGTTCGATTACGCGTAAGTCGGATGAGAATCGGTTGAAGGACATACGAGAGCGGTCGAAGTTGGTGGTGGCGTACGGGCAGTGTGCGGTGAGTGGAGGGATTAACCGGTTGAAGAACAACTGGTCGAGTATGGATGATGTGAAAAAATGTGTGTACGGGGATGATTCGAACCTGGCTCATTTGGATACCTATCCCACCAGGGGCATAGATGAGGTGGTAGAGGTTGATTTGTATATACCCGGATGTCCGATAGACCGTGATGAGTTTTTGCGTATGGTCAAGGAGTTATGTTTGGGAAAGACGCCGAGGTTGCCGAATCATCCGGTATGTGTAGAGTGCAAGTTAAAGGAGAACATATGTTTATTTGACCAGGGAGTGATTTGTTTGGGTCCGTTGGCTCGAGCTGGATGTGGTGCGCGATGTCCGTCGAATGGGTCTCCGTGCGAGGCGTGTCGTGGTACGGTAGAAAATCCCAACAAGAATGCTATGCACGAGATACTGGACAAGTATAATTACACGGTAGAGGAGATCAGGAGGACGATCAATTTATTTGGAGTGAATCCGGAGGTAAAGAAATGAGTAAAGATGTAAAGATAAATGTGAAGCATTTAACCCGGGTGGAGGGTCACGGTAATATAGTGGTGGATGTAAATAGTGGTAAGATTGAGAAGGTGGAGTGGCAGGTGTCTGAGGCGCCCCGATTTTTTGAGACCATGGTGGTGGGTCGTGAATATAGTGAGTTGGCCACGATTACCTCACGGATATGCGGTATATGTTCGATTGGTCATACCTTTGCTTCGTTGAAGGCGACCGAGGCGGCCTTAGGAGTGGAGATATCCGAGCAGACGCGGGTATTGCGTGAGTTGCTGCTTCATGGAGAGACGATGCAGAGTCATATACTTCATGTATGTTATTTGGTGCTTCCGGATTTATTCAAGGTCGGCAGTGTGCTGCCGTTGATAGAGAGCCACAAGGAGGTGGTATTGTTAGTGACCAAGATACACCGGTTGGCCAATGAGTTGTGCGATATTATCGGTGGTCGGACCACGCATCCGATACGGCCCAAGGTGGGACATTTCACCATGTTGCCCACTCGTAAGGAGCTGGAGGGTTTGAAGGTTCGCCTGGAGGAGTGTTTGGGAGATTTAAAGCAGCTGGCAGAGACATTTCAGTCGGTATCAGATGGATTTCCTGAGTTCAGTCGGGAGACAGAATATGTGTCGTTAACCAATGAGAAGGAGTACGCGTTTTATGATGGAGAGGTAACAACCACGGATATAGACAAGGTGATAAAAGCGGATGAGTATCGTGGAGTGGTGAATGAGTTTGTGGTGCCGCAGTCAACAGCCAAGTACGGTAAGTTCAACCGGGAGTCGTTTATGGTAGGGGCGCTGGCCAGGTATAACAACAACCACGCACAGCTGACCTCATTGAGTAAAGAGGTGGCGGAGTTGTTAGGGTTGAGCGGGATCAATTACAGTCCCTACCAAAACAATGCGGCCCAGATAGTGGAGTGTGTGTTTGCGGTGGAGCGGTCAATCAATCATGTTGACTGGTTGCTGCTCCAGGAACTGAAGGTGGAAAAACCGGAGATCAAGGTCAAAAACGGACGCGGAGTCGGAGCGGTAGAAGTTCCCCGGGGAATCCTGTTTCATGATTATACCTACAATGATGATGGGATATGCGTGGCAGCCAATTGCGTGATCCCCACCAATTTAAATCATAATAACATCCAGAAGGATTTTGAAAAGATGGTGCCGGCAATGCTGGATATCCCCCAGGAAGAATTGAGATTTAATCTGGAAATGTTAGTGAGAGCCTATGACCCCTGTATCTCCTGCTCCACTCACTATTTAAATGTGGAATTTAAAAAATAAAATATGACAAGACATAAGACCGCAGTCATTGGCCTGGGGAACGATTTAATGGCAGATGATGGCGCAGCACTGCATGCCATTCGATTATTGGAGAAGAAATTAAAAGGCATAGCGGTTGATTTAATCGAGGCCAGAACCTGTGGGATGAATCTCCTACATCAATTTCAAGATAGGGAGAAAATAATCTTTATTGATTCCGGAAATTGTGGGATACCGTCTGGAAAATTTAAAAGGTTCCGGCGTGATGAAGTGAATAGTTTGAAGACAAACAGAGGCCATTCATTACATGAATTTGATTTAATTGGTTTTCTTGATTATGCCAAAAAGATAAATATGTCTGAGTCAATTGATATCGTGATTTATTGTATCCAGGCCAAGGAAATTAAACCGGAGGAAAAATTAAGTCCAATAGTTGAAAAGGGATTGCCTGGTCTGGTTGAACAGGTGGCTGATGAAATAATAAAGGGATTTAAAAATAATTAGATTCATGGTTTCGGGTATTATTATAAATAAGAAGTAAAGGATGCCAAAAATAGAGAAAGATTTTAAAAACCTTGCGGTGATTGCCCATGATTTAAAGGCTCCTCTATCCGCAGTGGTCGATTTATTAATTGTAGTGGAAAAAGGCTATGTGGATGACCCGGAAAAAGTGAAGGAGCTCATTTCCCGGGCCAGAAAAAAGTCTGAGGCCCTCATCAAAATTGTGGAAGATATTCTTGATTATACGGTTCTGGAAAATAAATCCCAGATGAAGCGTGAACGACTAAATTTATTTGATATAATTGACGAATCATTTTCGATTATCAAACCTTATGCTGATGAAAAAAAGATTACCATTAATTATTCCCAAAGATCCTGTCAGGAGAAATTTGTGTTTGGAAATTATACATTTCTCTTAAGGGCATTTAATAATATTATTATGAATGCAGTGAAATATAATAAAGAAAATGGGAGTATTGATATCCGTTGTTTTGAGAGGTTTAATAAGCTTATTATCATTGAGATAAGTGATACCGGAATAGGTATTCCGGCTGAGGATATAGATAAGGTATTTAATATTTTTGCCCGGGGAAGGGAGGCCAGAAAAAATATTGACGGTAGTATCGGTTTGGGCCTTTCTCTGGTCAAGCAGATCATCAAGGACCATGAGGGATCAATTGATCTCGATAGTGTCGTTGGTGAAGGCACAACCATAACCATAAAATTACCATTTATGAATTAGGAGGAGAAATGAAAAAGAAAATACTGGACATTGATGATGATATTGATGTTCTTGAAGTTAGGAAAATTATTTTGGAGCACAGCAATTATGATGTTGTCCAGGCCACCAATATAAAAGTAGCTGAGGAGATTCTGGAGAATGAAAAGATTGATTTGATTATTCTTGATGTTATGATGGAAAAGGATAGTGACGGTTTTAATTTCGCTCAATTTGTTAAAATGAATGAAAAATATAAACACATTCCAATTATACTGGCAACTGCTGTCAATCAAATGACCAAATTTAAATTTAATATTGAAGAAGATGGTGGTTTTTTACCGGTTGAGAAGTTCATGGAAAAACCGATTGATCCGGATGATTTAATCGCTACCATAAGTGGTCTTTTAAAGGAATAAAAAATCTGTTGCTTTTTTTGAGGGGTAGTTACTTTATCTAATTTTTGCTTGACATTCTAAAATTCCTTATGTTAGTATCTAAATTATTTTGCTCTCACAATTAAGTTTTTTTCAATAATTTAATGGAAGAATGACCGGTATGTACTTGATATCAGATGGATAAAGTTAAATTTCTAACTAAAAAAAAGGAATTTTTCATTATCTTACTCTCTGTTGTTCTTTTCATTTTGGCAATCTGGGGATTTGCCTTTGACAAAGAAAAGGAACCCATCCGGGTGGCTTTTCTCACCAAGGGAGGCGGGGTCATTTTTGACCACGGGTATCATTCATCCCTGAAAGACACGACCTGTGAGGAATGCCATCATAATTATTCACCCGATCAAAAAGAGAGAGTGAAAATGAATTGCAGGGAGTGTCATTATAATAAAGAATTTGTTGAAACTTGCGGGGATGAAACCATCCATAAGAGATGTATTGGAAAAAACTGTGTGGAATGTCATGTTCAGGGTTCGGTAAAGTGTGAGTTCTGTCACAATGCTGAACATTTTGAAAAAGTAAAGACGCCAAAGGAAATTATTTTTAATACCGATGGAGGACCGGTGGTTTTTAATCACCTGGATCACGCCTCTCCGGATGGCTATGAGATTGAATGTGAAACCTGTCACCATGGGTATAAAATTGAAAATAAGAAAAATTTTCCCCTGAACTGCAGGCGGTGTCACTACAACTCTAAATATAAAATGATTTGTGAAAATGCCGATGTTCATGTTCGATGTATTGGAAAGAATTGTATTGAATGTCACAGCGATGGAGTCGATGATTGTACAATTTGTCATAAAGAAGAGTAGGTTATATTAAGATAATGGATAGTCTGGCATTAAATATAAAGGAAATGGGTATTACTGATCTCCCGGATCCGGAAGAGGTGATTCTCACTTTAAAAGGATTTGATCCGGGTAGTGATACACTGAAATTTAAGGAAGGATCAAAAATACTCACCGGTGAAGAGATTTTTCCGGGTGAGCATTCAACGGTTACCGGTACCCTGAAAAGCATTGATTCATTACAGGTGGCAGGTGGCAAAAGGGTGGCTCTGAGGATCAGGGTTGCCGAGGATGAAAAATTTGATCCGGCAATAAAAGAGGTACCAGATTTTTTAGAAAAGGACCCTCTGGAAATATTAAAACAGTTAAATCGCTGTAATCTGAAATTTTCTGAAAAACTGGCCCAGACGAAAACAGTTGTCATCAGTGCCGTGGATACAGAGCCACTGGCAACCATCCAACAGCAAATATTAAGGGAGAATAAAAACCGTATTCTTGAAGGATTGGAATTAATAAAATTTTTAACTGCCGCGCAAAAAGTAGTCCTGGCTATCCCCAAAAATCTTGATTATCTGGTAGCTGATATTATTGAAGATCAGGCGGATGTTTTTTTGGTGGATCCGGTTTATCCCAACGGCTTACCTGATATTCTCATGCGGACCATTTACTATAAGCTTGGTTTGGAAGCGTGTGCTTATTTGAAAGTTGAAAAGTTATTTGGAGCTGTTATTGCTCTGAAACAAGGTCGGCCATTTGTTCATAAAGTAGTAACCATCATCGGGAATAAAGAGAGTAAAAATATTAGGATTCGAATTGGAACGCCCATTAAAAATCTATTCAAGGATAGTGATATTCATGATAATGACAAACTGATTTTAGGAGGTCCACTCAGGGGTGATGCCTGTTACAGTACTGATATTCCGGTTGGAGATACAATCGATTTAGTCTATTTGCAGGATTCCAGCGAGGTAATTTTAAACCGGAATCAAGCCTGTATCAATTGTGGAAAATGTGTACGGGTTTGTCCGGCGGAACTGGATGTCAATCTCATCTGCAGATTTTCCGAGTTTTCCCATTTTGAAGAATGTCTGGAGCTTGATGTGTATGATTGTATTGAATGTGGTTTATGTGCTTACCACTGTCCGTCCGGGCGGTCGCTGGTACAGTTTATCAGACTGGCGAAAAGTGAATTAGAAAAAATTGAGCAAGAAGAGGAAAAATGAAATTAATTGTGTCAAGTCCTCCCCACTGGAACAATAAAGATAGTATCACCAAAATTCATAGCCACTTGATAATTGCCTTGCTCCCGGTCCTGATTTATGCTGTGTATACCTACGGCCTTCATGCGGCCAGAATCATCTCACTCTCAGTGGTGACAACCATTGCCAGTGAATACTTCATTCGGAAACTGTTTGGAAAAGAATCAACCATTACCAACGGTAGCGCCGTTGTTATCGGTCTGCTCTTTGCCATGCTACTCCCTCCCAGTGTTCCTTACTGGCTGGTTATCATGGGGGCGTTTTTATGTATTTTTATCGGTAAGGAGATTTTTGGAGGCCTGGGCAGCAATCCATTGAGTCCTGTTCTGGTCGGATGGGCAATCACCAGGATTTCATGGCCTGCTTATTATAATCTTGATCTGGCATCTGTCAATTATGATCTGGGATATAGTTTCCGCTATCCCCTGACCCTTTTAAAGAAAGGGGGAACTGAATTCATTTCAGAGTTTAAACTTCTGGATTTTCTCCTGGGTAAGCAGGTGGGTGGAATTGGAACCGTTGCCGTTCTGCTTCTTCTGATTGGCGGTATTTATCTATTATTAAGAGGAGTCATTGCCTGGGAAATTCCGGTATCCTTCATGGTGGGGATATTGGTTGTATCCTCGGTTTTCTGGCTGTTAAACAATAATCAATATGCCAATCCGCTGTTTCACCTGTTTACCGGGAATTTAATGTTAGGGATATTTTTTCTTTCTACCGATTATGCAAGCTCGCCTTTTAACAGATGGGGAATGATTGTGTTTGGGTTCGGATGTGGTTTCCTGACAATTATATTCAGGGTGTGGAGTGTTTATCCTGACGGGGTGTTTTTTGCTATCTTAATCATGAATTTATTCACTCCCTTACTGGATAAGCTCAAGAAAAGATCAAAACCCGTGGAATTTATTCATATTGAAAGCAGGGCAGAATGAGAGAGTATATCAGGATGGTAGCAGTGTTAACGGCCATTGCAGCCGTTTGCGGTCTGCTGCTGGCTGCAGTCAAGAAAGGTACTGAAAAACGGATTGAAGAACAAATTTTGGTGAATGTTCAGGGGCCTGCTTTAAATAATGTGCTGGCCTCATCAACCAATGATATCATACAGGACAGAGAGGAGATTACTGTCGACCAGGAAATAAAAATTGTTTTTTTGGGGAAAAAAAATGGCCAGATCTGGGCCATTGCCTTTGAGATGACGGCCATGGGTTATAAAGGCAAAATAGGGGTGATGGTGGGATTTGATCTGGAGAAAGACAGGCTTACCGGAATCGGAATTTTAACCCACCAGGAAACTCCCGGTTTGGGGGCACGGGTTTCAGAGCCAATTTTTACAAACAATTTTAAAGATAGAGTCATTTCTGAAATCTTTAAGGTAAAAAAGGATAACGGGACTATTGATGCGGTTTCCGGAGCCACAATATCATCGAGAGCCGTATGTTCAGCTGTGGAGCAAAGTATTGTCTTATATTCTGCCATTAAGGATCAGGTTGTGAAAAAAAAATAACCTGCACGGTATTTTATAATAATGAAAAAGACGATAGCGCATGAATTTTTAAAAGGCTTCTGGGAGATTTTACCACCCTTCAGGCTGGTACTGGGTTTATGCCCGGTGTTGGCTGTTACCACAGCTGTCGAAAATGGAATCGGTATGGGGCTCAGTACGACTTTTGTCCTGTTTTTTTCAAATGTGATTATTTCTTCCATAAAGAAAATCATTCCCAAAAAAGTCAGAATTGCATCTTATATTATTATTATTGCGACATTTGTGGTTATCGTTGAGCTGGTTATGAAAGCCTATTTTTTTTCAATTTCAAAACAGCTGGGGTTGTTTATTAATCTTATTGTGGTGAATTGCATTATCCTGGGTAGAGCCGAGGCCTTTGCTTCGAAAAATCCGATCTACCTGTCCGCCGCTGACGGATTGGGGATCGGATTGGGATTTACCCTTTCTCTGATATTGATCAGCACAATCAGAGAAATACTGGGTAAAGGAACCTTTCTGGGAATGCAGGTGATGTGGAATTCTTATGAACCGTTTGCCTTTATGGTAAGTGCGCCCGGAGCATTTGTATGTCTGGGACTGATTTTGGCTTTAATTAATCTATTCCCCAAAAAATAATATGGAGTAATCACAATGGAATATATTATACTGGCCATCAATGCTATTTTGGTAAAAAATATTTTACTGGCCCAATACCTGGGAAATTGTCCTTTCATGGGTGTTTCCAAAAAGATGGAAACCGCCACCGGTATGGGAATGGCGGTCATATTTGTTATAACCTTTGCGACCAGTATCACCTGGTTTGTACATCATTACCTGCTGGTTCTCCTTAAGATTGAATACCTTCAGACCATTGTGTTTATCCTGGTTATTGCTTCTTTGGTTCAGCTAATCGAGATGTTCTTAAAGAAAATAGTGCCGGCCCTGTATAAAGCACTGGGAATTTTTCTCCCCCTGATTACCACCAATTGTGCGATACTGGGGGTTGCGGTCTTGTGTATTAATAATGAATTCAATTTTTTACAGAGTTTGTTTTATGCCCTGTTTTCGGGAGTGGGATTTGCACTGGCATTGATTTTGTTTGCGGGCATCCGGGGAAGATTTGAGATTGCATATATTCCAAAAGTACTTCAGGATACTGCCATAGCACTGGTGACGGCAGGACTGATGGCGCTGGCTTTTTATGGATTTATGGGGATTGATAATTCTCTTCAAGCGCTAATGATAAAATGATCGAGAGACGGTTATGATTATTTTAAACTCATTTCTAATGCTGTTGGGATTGGGATTACTGGCCTCTGTCATGCTGGCGATTGCTTCCAAGGTATTTTATGTATGGGAGGATCCCAGGATCGAGCAGGTTGAGGAGGCATTACTGGGAGCCAATTGCGGTGGATGCGGTTATGCCGGATGTGCAGCAGCTGCTGAGGCAGTAGTTATGAGCAAAGCAGAAGTGGATGTATGTTCGGCAGGTGGTTTTGAAATTGCTCTGCAGGTTGCAGAGGTAATGGGTCAAAAGGTTGAGGCAAAGGAGCCTGATATTTCCAAACCCGGTTGCTATTATGGTTTCCAGGACGCAGATTTGAAATATACCTATGATGGGGTTTATGATTGCCGGGCAGCGATGCTCCTGTATGGGGGCAGTAAGGAATGCAATATTGGTTGTCTGGGATTGGCTACCTGTGTGCAAGCCTGTCCATTTAATGCCCTTTCGATGGGGGAAAACAATTTACCGGTTGTGAATATAGATCGCTGCACCGGATGTGGTATATGTGCTGAAATTTGCCCCAAGGGAATTATCACCATTTCTTCTGCTACCAGACGGGTTCTATCCGATAATAAAGTGACGGAATGTACGGCACCCTGCCAGCGAAATTGCCCGGCAGAAATAGATATTCCCGAGTACATTCGACAGATCTCTGAGGGAAATTATCTGGAGTCGGTTCGGGTGATAAAAGAAAAAAATCCCTTTCCACTGATATGTGGCTGGATTTGTCCGGCGCCCTGTGAATTCGAGTGCAGACGAAATCTGATTGATGAACCGGTGGGAATCAATGCCTTGAAGAAGTTTGTAACAGAATATGAGATGAAAACCAATCAGAGGGCGTTACCCACTTATTTACCACCTGCAACCGGAAAGAAAATCGCAATTGTTGGCGGCGGAGTTGAGGGATTAACAGCAGCTTATTATTTACGACGTCTGGGACACATTCCCACGGTTTTTGAAGCTACGGATAAATTAGGCGGGATTTTAAGATATGTGATCACCGAAGACAGGCTTCCCCGGAAGGTTCTGGACTGGGAGATTCAGGGGATTCTGGAAACAGGTATTGAAGCTGAAACCGGAAAGGTGATGGGCATAGATTTTTCCCTGGGAGTACTATTCTCAGAGGAATTTGATATGGCATTGATGACAACTGGCGGCTGGGACAGCAGACAGATTCTGAGAGGCGGGAGTAAGGTTGAGGAAACCATTCCGGGAACTTATCTGTTGATTGATTTTTTAATTGCCGCTTCAAAAAAGTTAAAAGTGTCCATAAATAAAAAAATTGTTATCCTGGGAGGAGGAAACACATCGTCTAAGGCAGCCAATATTTGTCTGCAAAAAGGTGCGGAAAACATAACCATTGTCTTTCCCTTTTCAAAAACTGAAGCTGAACTTAAAAATATAAAGTTATTCGATACCGATCAGGTAAGGTATATATTTTCAGCAATCCCCATGGAATTGGAAGGCGAGGATGGTCATTTGAAAACCCTGTCTTTGATTCACTCTGATGGAAAAAGTGAAAAATTGAATTTGGATAATCTGATTGTGGGTTCGGGTCGATATCCTGAGATGCTTTTTGAAAAAGGGGAAAAAGGCAAATGGAAGACTGTGGAGATCATAAAGGTACTTCCCGTAGAATCAGAAATTGGAATTTTTACCATTGGAGAAGCCGGAAGACCCACTGATCTCACCGGGGTGGTTGTAGCAGTCAGAATAGGAAGAAAAATGGCCAGAGCCATTCATCAGCATATATCAGGTGAAGAGATTTCTCCGGAATCCGGTGTGCTGATGGATGAGAAAGAAGTCCAGAATGTTTTTGAAATACTCAATGTTGACCAATTGAAAACACCCAGGGGAATTATTAATAACCAGGTTACCTTGAGTGAAGACCAGGCAAAGTATCAAGCCAGAAGGTGTTTGAATTGTGGGCTGATATGTTACAAAAAGACTATATCAGAGAATGAGAAAAGTGAGATTCCCGCATGAAAAAAAATGGATCTGAGACCATGAGCAAATTAAAAAAAACAATTACCGTTAATGGAAATAAATATGAATTTGAACCGGGGGAAACAATCCTTGAGGTTGCCAGAAGAAATGAAATATACATTCCCACACTCTGTCATCTGAAAGGAGCTCCTCCCACCGGGGCCTGTCGTATATGTATCGTTGATGTGAAAGGAGCACCGGGGCCCATTGCCGCTTGTTCTTCACCTGCGGCGGATAACATGGAGGTGTCGACTGAAACGCCACGCATTGTAAAGGCCCGGAAGATGGTTCTTGAATTGTTGCTCATTTCCGGGAACCATAACTGTTCTGTCCGGGGGAATTTTCCTGAAGAATGGTCGGATTTCCAGCAGGAAGTTAGTGAATATGATAGGGCAGATGATATTTGTGTTGCCTATGGACGCTGTGAACTGCAGGCATTGGCCTATCGGTACCAGGTTACCCGGAGAACATTGGATCGCATCCCCACCAAATACCCGCTTGAGTATAATGATCCGTTAATCGGAAGAGATTTTGGACGGTGTATTCTCTGTGGCAGATGCGTCCAGGCCTGTTGTGAGATTCAGGTAAACAATGCAATTTCCCATGGATACAGGGGGAATATTGCCAAGATAGTAGTGAGAGGAGACAAAACCCTTCCTGATTCAGATTGTGTTTATTGCGGGGAATGTGTTCAGAGTTGTCCGGTGGGAGCGCTCTTTGAGAAGAGAAATCGATTCAACTCCAGAATGTGGGATGTGACTCGGGTGAAAACCACCTGTTATTACTGCGGAGTGGGATGTCAGCTCGATTTATGCATTAAAGATAATGAAATTGTTAAAGTTGATGGGATTGAAGATGCAAAACCAAATCTGGGAAGGCTTTGTTTCAAGGGTCGATTCGGCTTTGATTTCATCCACTCCAATGATCGATTGCTCCGTCCAAAAATCAGGGAAAATGGAAAACTGGTTGAATCAAACTGGGAAAAAGCACTGGATTTAGTTGCCAGAAAAATGACTGGGATCAAAGAAAAGTATGGTAGTGAGGCAATCGGGTGTTTTGTGTCTACCAAGAATACCAATGAAGATTTGTTTCTGACAAAAAAATTTTTTAATCAGATTATGACCAGTGAAAATATTTTTCATTTTGAACCTCCGTCTTTCATGGGGATTGATTACCAAGAGATAAAAAAAGCAGAAACAATTGTTGTGGCGGGTACAGACATCGTACGGGACAATCCAGTGGCTGCTACATTTATTAAACAGGCGGTATTGCAGGGGACCAGGCTCATTGTCGTGGATTCCGAAAACATGGAAATAGCAAAATTTGCCCATCTTCAGCTGAAGAATTTATCCGGCCTGGAAAAGGAAATCAAAGGTGAAACCCTGGTGTTTCATGATCCCCGGATGGATATTTCGGATATTAAAAAGATAGAAAACCTGAGAATTTGCTCAATTTCCAGGGAAAATAATACCGTGGGTGCTTATATTATGGGGATTTTTCCCAAAAGGAAATCAGAACTTAATAAAGTGAAATTTTTATATTCAATGACCCCTCATATGATTAACACCGATTCATTAGAGTTTTTGGTAGTTCAGGATATTTTCCCGACGGAAATACAGGAAAAGGCAGATATTGTATTGCCTGCTTCGGTCTGGGTGGAATATGATGGGTCTACCATCAGTTCGGATTACCGGATCAATCGGATCAGGAAAGCAGTTGATTCACCGGGAGAAGCAAAACCCACCTGGTGGATTTTCAGAGAATTGGCAAAAAAATTGGGTCACAATTGGGAAATGAATACCGCAGAAGACATATGGGAGAAAGAAATCGCACAGACATATGATCATTTAAAAGAGATTGATTATGAAAGGTTGGAAAGGGCAGGTATTAAAATAGAGAAACCGGATATTCCTCATCAAATTGATCTTTCACTACCTGAGGTCTTTAGAAGAATAAATTATCAGGTAATATTGTGTATGAAATGTAAGGGTATGAAGGATATTACAGCCAAAATGTTTAAGGAGCGTGAGTGAGTATGCCTGAACCAACAAACCCCTCGAAAACTGATATTGAAGTCGTGGAATCCATTTACTATAATTATAAACAAAAAAAATCTCTGATGATTTACCTACAACAGATTCAGACCCGGTTTGGCTATGTGCCTGAATTTTCGATAAAATATCTCTCCGAAAAAATGAATGTTTCCGAGAGTCATATATATGGGGTTATTACTTTTTATGCCCAGTTCAGGACCAAACCCGTGGGCAAAAATATTGTTAAAGTCTGTCACGGTACGGCCTGTCATGTGGGAGGCGCCACTATTCTGGGTGAAAGCTTAAATTCTCATATTGGGATAAGTGAAATTGAAGATACCACCAAAGATGGTCTTTTTACAGTTCAGGATGTCGCCTGTCTTGGTTGCTGCGCCTTGGCTCCGGCCATGATGGTCAATGACAGGGTTTATGGTAAACTGGATGTGAATAAAATTAGAAAGATCATTGATATGTATCGCGAGGCTGCGGAATAAAACAGAAGGGAATGTAAATGTCAAAGATAACGATAGGAATGGCAACCTGTGGAAGAGCCGCAGGTGGTGAGGACGTCTATCAGGCATTTGAAGATGAGATAAAAAAGCATAACCTTACTATTGAGCTGGGATCAACCGCCTGTATCGGAATGTGTTCCCAGGAAGTGATTGCGGAGATAGAAATCGATGGCTGGACCCGTTTAACTTACGGGAATATTACCGATGAATCGGTTCCCAATATTATCGAGAAAACCATCAATAATGGGGAGATAATAAAGAAGCATGTTCTGTTTCAATATCCCCCGGAAAACGCCACTATAACAATTTACCAGGGTGTACCTTTTACCAATGAGTATTCGGTGATCAAGGATCAGGTGAAGATTGTCCTGAGAAATTGTGGAAATATCGATCCCTTTAGAATATCGGATTATCTTGATAATGATGGCTATAAAGCGATAAAAATAATTTTAAAAATGAAACCGGAAGAGGTGATCGAAGAGATTGGTAAATCAGGTATCAGAGGACGTGGCGGGGCAGGATTCCCCACGGCAAAGAAGTGGACCTTCTGTCGAAATGTACAATCCGATATTAAATATGTGATTTGTAATGCAGATGAGGGTGATCCGGGTGCTTTTATGGATCGCTCGATTCTTGAAGGAGACCCTCATTCGGTATTGGAGGGGATGATAATCGCCGGCTATTCGATCGGTGCCACCGAGGGCTTTATCTATTGCCGGGCTGAATATCCCCTTGCTTTAAAAACTCTGGATAAGGCCTTATCCGATGCCAGAGAAAATTTTTTTTTAGGAGAGAACATCCTGGACAGCGGATTTTCATTTGACATCAGCATCAGAGAGGGTGCCGGCGCTTTTGTATGCGGTGAAGAAACAGCTCTGATCGCTTCCCTTGAAGATCAGCGGGGAATGCCCAGGCCAAAACCCCCTTTTCCTCCGATTAAAGGATTGTTTCAGAAACCCACGGTGGTGAATAACGTTGAAACTCTGGCCAATCTCCCAAGGATTATTATTGATTCGCCCGAAGCCTATGCCTCAATCGGGACTCCCCAGAGTAAAGGGACCAAAGTCTTTGCCTTGGCCGGGAAAGTGAAATATACCGGACTTGTTGAAGTTCCAATGGGAATGTCATTGCGCAAGGTGATCTTTGAGATCGGAGGAGGCGGAATTAAAAATAGAAGGATTAAGGCGGCTCAGCTGGGCGGCCCCTCGGGTGGGTGTATTCCCGAGAGCATGTTTGATATTCCCATTGATTATGAATCCATAAATAAAACCGGTGCCATCATGGGCTCTGGCGGTATGGTGGTCATGGATGAGACCAGTTGCATGGTTGATATTGCCAAATTTTTTCTCAACTTCACGGCTGAAGAAAGTTGTGGAAAATGTACCCCCTGCCGAGTGGGGACAAAAGTGATGCTGGAGATACTCGAAAGAATTTGTGACGGAAACGGGAAGATTGAGGATCTTGACACACTAGAGCGTTTGTCAGAAACCATCATTGATGCCGCACTCTGTGGTCTGGGAAAGACCGCACCGAACCCGGTTTTAACCACCATTAAATATTTCAGGCATGAATATGAAGCTCACATTCTTGAAAAACGTTGCCCGGCTCATGTTTGCCCGGCACTCCTGAAATTCCGCGTGATCCCCGAACTTTGTATAAAATGTGGACTGTGTGCCAGGTCATGTGAAAGTAATGCCATTGTCTGGGAAAAAGGCAAAGTTGCCTTTATTGATAAAGAAAAATGTATTCAATGCCGAATCTGTATTGGGGTTTGCCCCAGCAGAGCCATTGAATAAAGTCGAGTGTATTAGGATTCAATCTATTTATTGTTGGGGAGGTTATATACCCACCTATTGACTTCATTGTGAAAACCATTTAAAATTTTAGATTGAGGTGAGCGTAATGTTTGGATCTTTTGGAATATGGGAAATATTAATTATTTTTGTCATTATAGCCTTGCTTTTCGGGGGAAAAAAAAATTCCTGAACTGGCCAAAGGTTTGGGAGAAGGGATTAAAAATTTCAAGGACTCAATCAAGAAAGACGATAAAGAAGAAGAATCAGAAGAAGATAAAGAAAATAAATAATCACCCTCGGGTTTGGGTATCCTATCCCTGGGAGAGAATCCTCTCAACTTCCGGGATGTAATCTTTTTTATCCTGCAGCCGGTTGGCAATTAATTTGATAATTGCAAAAGAAAGACCCGCAAACACTATGGCTGATAGTGCGGAAAATAATTCCGGATCGGCGTGGATTCGGGTGCCAATCTTTATTCCCACCAGGGCTCCAAGTACAAGAGCAATTACAGGAATCATATAAAACAGAAGGGAAATTTTCCATAAGGTCCCGGTCTTTATTTTTATCCTTACTCTATCTCCCACCTTGGCACCTGCAGTATTTAGAGCTTCGGCTTCCATATTTTTTCCCCCTCCGAGAGTATGACAGATTCCCTTGCTTCCACAGCAATCACACATTTCACTTCTCGCCACAAGAACCCAGGCTTTGTTCCCGGCCGCTTTGGTGATGGTTCCTTCTTCAGTACTCATTTCAAATACCTGTGATGGTTATCAAAATATCAAGAATCCCTTGATTTGTCAATTCTTTTCACAGTTCTACTTTTGAAGCAGTATAAATTTGGTTTAGCCTCTTCTACGATGACACAACATATTTTACTCCAATAATATAAAACAAATATTAGTTGACAAATAAGATTTTTTGTATTAATATTAATATTGTAATCATTACAATATTAAATAATTACAGTATTATGGCCGGATGGTAAAAATATAGGTTTTGATATGGAAGAAAGAGAGCATGATATTTATCGCAAATTTCAGGATCTCCTGAGCTCTAAAGGAGTTAAACCGTCTTTTCAACGCCTTTTAATCCTGGAATACATTATAAAAAACAAAAATCATCCTTCTGCTGAAATGATTTACCAACAAATTTCAAAAAATATTCCTACTCTTTCCAGAACAACCGTTTACAATAATTTGAATCTGTTTGTAAAAAAAGGAATTTTAACCACTCTGAAAACCAGTGATTCAGAATCCCATTATGATATTGTGGATAAACCCCATGCCCATTTTTATTGTTCGGTTTGCGGTCGGATTATTGACATTGATTTAAAAATGCCTTTTTTTTCACGAACATTTATACAGGGCCATAAAATCGAGGAAGTTAAGATTCAATTTTTGGGAATTTGTAAGAAATGCTTGCAATAAATATAAATAGAGAAAATATAATTAATAAATAATATAACAAGGAGAGAAAAAATGAAAAAGTACGTGTGTAAAGCCTGTGGTTATGTTTATGATCCTGAAGTTGGAGATCCTGATTCAGAGATCAAGCCCGGAACCTCTTTTGAAGATTTACCCGAAGATTGGGTGTGCCCCGTCTGCGGTGTTGGAAAAGATATGTTTGAGGAAGAATAATGCCAGTACAGCAACTAAATCAGAGGGTTTTTTCGGTCGGTTCCAGGGATTGGGACCGGAGGATTTTTGATGAACTCATCCCTCTCCCGGATGGTACCAGTTATAATTCCTATTTGATAAAGGGAAAAGGCAAAACCATTTTAATCGATTCAGTTGATCCAGCCAAAAAGCATGAGCTCATGTCAAATCTGAAAAAATTACAGATTGATAAAATAGACTATCTGGTTTCCAATCACGCCGAACAGGATCATTCTGGTTCAATTCCTGATCTTCTTGAATTATTTCCGGAAGCAACCCTGATTGCCAATGAAAAAGGAAAGGCTTTCTTGATGGATCTTCTTCAGATTCCCCGGAACAGGATTAAAACTGTCGGAGACGGGGAAACCCTCTCTCTGGGGGATATAACTCTTGAGTTTGTTTTTACTCCCTGGGTTCACTGGCCGGAGACGATGTGTACCTATTTTAAAGAGGATAAAATTCTTTTTTCCTGTGATTTTTTTGGTTCTCATCTGGCTACCAGTGACCTCTTTGTCAAAAATGAAGCCAAAGTCGTAGAAGATGCCAAAAGATACTATGCCGAAATAATGATGCCGTTTAGAAATGTGGTGAGGAAAAATATAGAAAAAATCAAAGCCCTTGATTTTCAAATGATTGCCCCCAGCCATGGTCCGGTTTATTCAAATCCTGAAATTATTATAGATGCCTATACGGATTGGGTGTCAGATAGGGTTGACAATACAGTAGTCATTG
>DAOWKX010000072.1 GCA_030639705.1 Candidatus Aminicenantota bacterium | reverse complement strand
GATACAAACGTGCAAAATAGCTCCAAAAAACGAGAAACGTTTTTGGGTAAAGTGAAAAGGGATAGCGACTACAGCCTGCGAAAGATTTGATGGTGAATTAAGGTCATTTATCCATATTGATTAATCTTTATCAAAGCCAAAATATTTCAAATAGGCTGCCGGTGGATTAATCAGGGAAATTCCAATCTCATTATATTTATTCTCTTCTTCTGGTAAGGTTTCCTTGACCCAGCGAATACTACCCTTCATTTGAATCGGCCTTTCTCCTATTTTCATAAGGATATCTATAATCTTGTAAGTCGGAAATACACTATCGGATAAAACAGACATCCCGTCTTTGGAAACATCTTTGATGGTGGCGGTATACCCTACTCTTTCATCCCGGAGTATGACATTATAAATATCAGATGTTTTTTTTCTTTGCCTATCCTTCATTTTTTCCCTCTTTACACATTCTCATTCTAAACCATAATTATTTTGAATTCAATTTTTCTTTTTTGGTTTTGTCTTTTTCTTTCTTGGATTTCTTTTTATCCGCTTTTTTCTGTTTTTTATCACTGGTTTTCTTTTTTACTGTTTTTTGGCCTTTCTTATGTTCGGTTGTTCGACTTATTTTCCTTTTTACTGTCTTTTTTTCCGGGCCGGCTGGTGATTTGGTTGTTTTTATTTGGACCTGTTTTTTCTCTGCTGGTTTTCTGGAAATGATTTTACCTTTTGGTGGAACTGTTTTTTTAACGAGTTTGCCTTTTTTTCTTGGAGTGTCTTTTACAGTTTCCCGTCTGCTTTTTTTATGAAATGATTGGTATCGGGGCTGGGTTTTGTTAACCCGGGTTTTTCTGGTAGTGGTTCTGATTCCTGTTTTGTTTTTTATGGCAGAGCTGGAATACCGCTTAATCCGTTTGGATATGACTGTGGTCTTTTTTTTAGGATAACGATACACTTCAGCCTTATGGAGACCAGGCTTCTTCTCGGTTCCGGATTTCATAAGCTTGTATTTTTTATAGGATAAGAAACCTCTTTTCTTATACCTGATTGTCTTTCCCTTGACATTAATAACCGACACATGAATTGACTTGGGTTTTAATTTTGGATGACGGCCTCTAAAACTTATTTTTGAATTTCTCATTTGGGGCAGCATTTTTGAAGATAATGCAGCTTTATGAATCCGTGGCGACCACAGATTTTCTCTTGTTACCACAATAACTGAACTGGAATAGAATGGAAATCCTGACCGATAATGGTAATCTTTTACCCATCGATTGTTCAATATGATAACAGGCCGATTCCAAATACTCAACGGGCACCATCCATAATAATTATCATTCCATGACCATGCAACCCAGGCCGGGGACCATTTTTTCCCGGGTAACCAGTACCATCCATAAACAGGGCTCCAATGCCATCGCCCGTAATAATGGGTATACCAGCCCCAGGAATCATAGGATGTCCATACATACCCATAATAAGGGTGATGTATCCATCGTCCATGGTAATAGGGTTTCCAGTAAACTCCAGGGTTGAACGGAATCCAAATGTGTTGCTGAAACGTTCTATCATATACCCACCTGCCTGATGTTGACAATTCATATTCATAATTACTATACCCGGGAACAAGATAACGGGAACGGTACTTCAATAATCTACTGACAAGACTGTTTCTCTCAATATTCCAGAGATCAAAATCATCCTGATGTGTTTTCATAATGGAAACAGGCATCTGGTAAATATCCCCATCAAACATGGTGATTTTAGACATCGAGCCCACATCAATCCCTCTGGTTTCCCCGCTGATTTCAGTTAATCCCCGATATACCAACATTTCGGTTCCACCCTCAGTATGAACATTCACCCGATACCTTCCGTTTTCCAGTATAAATATCCCGCAATCAGGTGTCTGGATTTCAATATCACGTCCATAATCAAGCTTATTGACCAGCAAATATATTCCACCTCGATTAATCCTTATGGTGGTGCGTGTTCTTCCCAGTTGGGGAGCCTGATCAAAAATAATTTCACTATCATAATCAAGACGCAGATAATTGAACTGTCCCAGGTATAATTCCAACCGACCGTCCGTTGTGCCTGCCAAATCCCTGTCGAAAACAGGGAGATTCCTGATTGCCTCTTCCAAACCCTCCTCATAACTTCGTTTAATATAGGCTTCGCCTTCAATATATTTGACCCGAACCACCCGGGCATCATCATAGGATCTGGCCAGATATTCATTCTCTTGATAATAATCTGGTAACAACATTGAATTAAATAACAGAAATACAAACATCAGACCAATTATCTTTTTCATTTTTTCCTCCTATCCAAAATCTAAAACTTTTGGTATCATAAACCAAGCAAAATTAATGCCAACCCAAACACAACCAATATGTCACAATTTCAGGACATTTTTATATATCGATTAATCAGTTTCGCTCCTCTGCTTATTTTTTTCCTTCTCCTGGCGGTATATCCATGGAGGTATTGGTTTGTCCTGAGACCAGATCCCTATTTTTTTCTTTTTTGCTTTTCGAAAGGCTTTGGATATATACCGATCTGCCCCATGCATCTTGGTATACCATGCCAGACCGGCTTCAATGAGGGTCATGGAAACATCTTTGTTCTCAATAAAAACCCTGCCAATCAAATATTGTTCTCCGGCATATGATTCGATTTCCACAGTAACTTTCTTTTTATAGGCCAATGAGTGCGTAAATTGGGTGGCCTGTTTTTCAAACGGTTGACCAATGTCTGGGCAATCAATGTGAGCAAGCCGTATGGTTAACATTTTTTTATTCACATACACCATCATAATGTCCCCTTCCGGTATTTTCATACACCATCCCTTAAATTTAGCGGCAGGGAGTTGACCAATCCCAGAAATTATTACCAAGAGAGTTATATAAATGATTCGCACTTTCATTGCATTCACCTTTTCCCGATCATCCTCCTCTTTGAGGTATTGGGCACAGCATAATTTAAATGTTCTTTCTCACCTATTTTATATTTTATTTTTGCATTTTTTTCAACAAAAAACAATTTTTCCATCTATTAAAGCAGCCGGTCAGGTTTTTTCAATCATTTAGGGAACTTTTTGGGATGTTTTAACGTTTTAAAAATGTTAAAATGAAAAAAATCCGATAAAAAATTCACGAAATCATGGAGGTTTATGATGTCAGACAAAAAAAAACCGGAAATCAAACTGGGTCTTGTAGTATTTGGTGCAATTCTTGTGGGTATGGGAATCTTATTTTTAGTGGTCAACATCATTCCCTATTTAAGTGTTGGCAAATTATGGCCCCTATTTATGCTTATCCCGGTGGCTATACTGATCATGGTATGGATACAGGACAGAGAAAAATCAGTCGGGGTGATATTACCCATCATTGTTTTGCTGTTTTACTGTGGTTATTTTCTCTGGTTGAATTTCACCACCTGGGCCTATACAGCCACCAGCTGGCCCAATTTCTTAATCGGCCCGGGACTTGGATTCCTGGCTCTCTATTTTGCAACTAAAAAAGGAGAATATCTGGTTCCCTCGTTTATTTTATTGATTCTCTCCGCCATATTTTATGCGGCAATCATTGAAAATACATTGATCGTAGGCATTTTACTGGTGTTGATGGGTCTCATGCTAATATTAAAACCCCTTTTCATTAAAAACAAAAAACCAACTGCACAAGGGTAATAAAACGTTTTTGGGTAAAGTGAAAAGGGATAGCGACTACAGCCTGCGAAAAATTTGATGGTGAATTAAGAAACAATAGTCTATAATATTATCAGTCTTGGTTTTTTTTCATTTCAAGAGGAAACCATTTGGCTTCGGTTTTAATATCAACTACTGCCTGACCGGAAAATTCGTAAAAAGAATTATAATTGTATGTCCAGCCCATGATGGGAGAGTCTCCCCCAGAGTGGGTGGTGATGAAAAATCGGTGAGATAATGAACCGAAACTGGTGGCCACCTCCATTGCCGTGGCAGGGACACCTCGGCTGGGATCAACGGGAATCCAGCCAAAGGGAGGAATATAAACCTGAATCCAGCGATGATAGACCCGATCCATGGAGCCGTCATCTCCACGCACAACCAGTCCCGCCTCATAACGGGCAGGCAATCCGGCAATCCGGGCCATTGCCAGGTATGCAAAAGTAAATTCAGAACATGATCCGTTCCCACGCTTCAATATGGTAGGTGCGGCATTCCATCCCCCGGTCATTTTGTATTTCATATTAAGGTGAAGATACCGATGAATCTTAAAGGCGATCCAGAAAGGATTTGTTTCATCGCCGACTACTTTGATAACGAGTTGTTTGAGGAAGGGATCATCCAATTTAAGTTTATGTCCATCAACAAGATAGTTTTTGCGTATATCCGAAGGGATTTTATCCAGAGGTTCCACCCAGTCAGGCAGTATGAAATAATTTAAATCCCGTGTTTCAACTTCCAGCTGATACCCCTGCTGGATTGATTTCAATGGCGCTATTTTCCCTTTCAAAAATCCAAATTTCTGGCCCCAATTATCCTTTACAAAAGTGATGGAACCGGGAAAGAACGATATGGGCTTTAATATTTTTTGATGTGCGTCATTCTCACCCACACACATGTATAATCTGGCATCCACATCGCCGGATGGCCCACGATTGTGAAGGCTGTGGGTAAACCGAACTTTTCTCCGGTGGATTTCCCCCAGGCAAAACGGTTTTGCCTGAAAGGAAATATCTTGAGCATACAGAATCCTTTCTTGGAAATCAAGTATCCATAATGTATTTCCCTTCCGGCAGATTCCCGAAGGGTAAGGACCGGGTGAGGGTAAAACTCCAAAAATCACACCTTCGGGAGTTGCACAAACAATTCTGTCTTGATACCGTTCTGCAAGCCATAAATAAGAACCGTCATAGAATATTGCTGTGGTATCTCTTCCGGGTCCATCAAAGGTCTGCAATTCGGTTCCGTCCGTCGGATCCAGTTTTAAAAATTTATTTCCTGACGTCGCCCACAGGCATTCTCCATCCCAGGCCAATCCTGATGCATCGGTTTCCACTTCCTGAAGAACCATATCCACTATTTTCTTTTTTGAATGATAGTGAATGATACGGTTGTTTTCCCGATCACTGATCCATATTCCGTTTTTATCTTTGCTGATTCCCCAGGGATGGGCACAGGGTAACGGTATATGCTTGATCAATTTTTTGTCTTTAATAGAAAAATGATACAAATGGCCGGATGCCCGATCTGATATCAATAACACATCATTATCCAGGGTCATTCCAAAAGGTTGCTCAATATCCAGAGGATATGATGATGTGGGTTTTCCAATCTCAGCACACAGCATAACAGGTAAAAATAACAAAAACCATAATTTTTTCATAGAAACCTCCTGATTTATTTTACTTCACATTCAAACTGAAATCCATAATGATATTTCATTAAATAAAAGAAATTGAAATCATCTCGGTATTAATTAAAATATTGAATATTTTCTTAAATATTTATTTGGTTTTGAAGAGGTTCCAGCTGGAAAGCCAGGAATTTTCCGACTGGTCTTTTGAGTCTAAATCGCCAAAAAATGAACCCTCGGGAAAAAGATCCTTTATGGCTGAATAATCGATTCGATTATCTCTGGATAATTTTATAAACAATGCTTCGGAATAACCACGAATAAGATAAATACAGGCAGCATCATAAAAATTATTTATCTTCATCATCATCTGGGTGGCCTGATAAAATCCCAGGGTGCTGGAAACAAAACCGGATGATACCACGTGTTCCCAGAGAATCTTTTTTGAATAGTGAATGGCAAAAATTATTTCACTCAGAGGGAATTTTTCATTATATCTTGCCTTCCCGACTTTCAGGTAAATTTTTCCGATTTCTTTTATATCAATGTCCTGTTCCATCCATCTCACCAGATTATCAAAATCATCTTTCCCCCGTTTTGTCAATTCTTCTTCTGAAAAATGTTTATAGGTTATGGTATATTCAGAATTGATCATTCCTCTCGCCCATTTCATCCCCAGATCCAACGAGTGGCTGCCTATGGCCTCAAGAAATTTATTACCGATTTGCATATCTTATCCCTGTAATAAATATAATTGAATTTAGCTTATTTTCAACCGATTAATGGATTAATCAACATCGATCCAGATTCTCTAAAAAATATTTTGGACAAAATCAAGTCAAAGTATTTCTATGGAAAATTGAAAAAAACTATATACTCTACTCCATTTACACACTCTTTCATCTCTCTGAAAAAACTACTTCCAAGAATTAATCCAGCTCAATTATAGACGGTTTTTTAACTACGCTATACGAATCCAACTCATTGAATCATATAGCCAAACCTGGCCCTTTTTTGAATTTTCTGGTCAACAATCCGGACAGTTTTTTATTAATATTTGATATGAATTTTTCAGGTTCTTTTGATAAGGGTACTTCTTTATCAGTTGCCGATGCAAATAGCATGGATCTAAATTAAGAAAATTTTTCATTTGACTTCTTTTTCTTCATAATTTAACTTATGGTATAATTCAAAGAGAGGTGACTTATGAAAAAATCCATTCTATTGGTGGCGGTCATCATGGTTTTATTCATGTTTTTTTCAAGCTGTAAAACCGCAGAATTTATCTGGAATCCGGTTGGAGTATGGATGTTGACAATCACAGGAGACTGGGGGACCTGGACTGAGACATTAACTTTTGCAGGATCTGAAACTACTGGTACGGTCAGCGGATGGTTGCTGTTTAATCCATCACTAACACTCGGGACCTGGACCAAAATCGGTTTTACCCTGACCATCAACCTTGATTTTTATAATGTTCCATATCATAATGTTATAACCTTTACGGGTACTTCTTCTGAGGCCAATCCGAACAGTATGACCGGCAATGCGACCTGGATAGAATACTGGAATAGTACTTATAATGACACATACAGCATGACTTTTACCGGGATAAAAACAACCAACCTTCAATAAAAAAGCAAACAAAAATTTGTAACTAAAGATTTCCAGCGGAGTCGAGGTTATTTTCTTTCCAGCATTTGAAGGGGAAGGATTCTATCTCAGTGCATGAATGCGATTCTAAAATATATCCATTGGAACATTCTGTCACTAAACAAGGGTGAAACAAGGGTGGCGGTGCTTGACTTCTTGACATTATTATACCGATTTCCCTGGTACATGGCAGCGCACTGTACCGTACGGTACAGTGCAGCGCTACGGGGAATCGAACCCCGGTTTGATGACTGAGAATCACCCGTCCTAACCCCTAGACGATAGCGCCAGGCCATATAAAAAAATGGCTGGGAAGCAGGGACTCGAACCCCAATTCTATGATCCAGAGTCATATGTCCTGCCAATTAGACGACTTCCCAGCTCAATTGTTAATTATACAAAAAAATGGTTCGGTGTCAAGATTTAAATTCACGATTTTGCCTTCTTCTTCTCTTTAATGCTCAATTTTTTCATTTTGGCTGCAATGGTATTGCGATGCAATTTTATATCCAGTGACATTTTACTTAGGTTGTAATCGTATTTTTCAAGAATGGCCTGCAACAAAGTTTTTTCAAACTCATTCATGACTTCTTTGAAATAGAGTTTCGAATGGGATGCTTTGTAAGCTAAGAGCCTCATCTCCTTTTTTATGGTCAAACCTTCAAACTTTTCGGCCAGTTCGATTATTTTTTTGTCTGTCATTTTCTTTGAATAATTTAAGCTTCTGTTTAAATTTTTCCGGCAATAAATTAAAAAAAACATTGATGGTTTTGATTACAACCGGAGACAATTTTGATTCTAAAACCAGTTTCTCATCAATTGGAAAAGAAATGAGTCCAAAAACAAGTATAGCAGAAATTAAAATTCCCCGGAGTAATCCAAACACCCCGCCTAAAATTCGATCAATGGATTTTAAAGGCCCGATAATAAAAACTCTTTTAATAAAATAGGTTACCAGTGAGCCAACGATTACAATCGAAACAAAAATCAACAAAAATCCGACAAAATTTGCAACATCTCTGCTCTTAATCTGTTTTAAAAACATGTTACCGGCTTCAAAATAATATAAAAATGAGAGTACCACAGCTATGATAAAGAAAGCCAGTGAAAAAAGTTCACGGATTAATCCCTTCCATATCCCAAAAAAAACAGACAGCACCATAATAATCAGAAAGGCAAAATCAAGGATGTTCAGATCAAGGTTCATAAACTTTTTCCGGTTAGAATCTTAAATATTTCCAGGTATTTTTCTCTGGTTTTCATGATGATATCCTGAGGAAGATAAGGAGGAGCTGACTTTCGGTCCCATTTGGAATTGATCAGATAATTCCTCACAAACTGCTTATCATAGGCAGGAGGTTCTTTACCGGGAGAATAGTCTTCCAGCTTCCAGAAACGGGAAGAGTCCGGGGTAAATATTTCATCTATCAAAATGATTTGTCCCTTGTCATCCTGGCCGAATTCAAATTTTGTATCAGCGATAATTATGCCTTTTTCACGGGCACGATGACTGACCTTGGTAAAAAGTTCAAGGGATAGATTCTTGATCTTTTTCGCTGTTTCATCTCCGATGAGCTTTTTCATGTCCTCGAATGTGATGTTTTCATCATGGCCAATATCAGCCTTGGTGGTGGGAGTAAAAATTGGCTCCGCTAACGGATCAGCAAAATGCAGTCCGGAAGGAATTCTCACCCCGGATATTTCCCCACTTTTCTGATAAGACGCCCATCCTGATCCCACGATATAGGCTCTGACAATTGCCTCAATGGGAAATGGTTTTAATTTTTTGGTTAACACCGACCTTCCGGCGATCTGTTGTTTATATTGCTTGAATTCTTCCAATTTTTCCGGCTCATCACATATAATATGATTGGGAATATAATCCTGGGTATAGCGAAACCAAAAAACAGATATTTGATTTAAGACCTTACCTTTATCAGGAATGATTGACGGTAAAACATAATCAAAAGCTGAAATTCGATCGGATGAAACAATTAACAAACATCCATCGGTTTCAAATACATCCCTGACTTTGCCTCTCTTGAATAAATTCAATGGGATTTCAATATGATGTTTTCCCGTATTCATATAACACCTCAATCCAGCATTTATTTTGCTTTAAAGCATGACAACGCTTTCCCCAACATTTCAATCCAATTTTTTCTAAATTTATCACCTTTTAGTAAAATTATAATATGGAATAACCAACAATCAAACCGGCTACGACAATAGATATCATGCTCATCAATTTTATCAGAATATTCAATGAAGGTCCGGACGTGTCTTTCAGGGGATCTCCAACTGTATCGCCTACCACACCTGCTTTATGAGCCGGTGAACCCTTACCCCCCAGATTTCCCTGTTCTATATATTTCTTGGCATTATCCCAGGACCCTCCTGCATTGGCCATAAAAATGGCCAGTACGAAACCAGAGCCCAAGGCACCGATAAGTAACCCCATCACACCGGCTACACCCAAAATGATTCCGGTGGTAATCGGAATAAAAATAGCCAGCGAGGAGGGTAAAATCATCTCTCTTTGAGCACCCTGAATGGATATCTGAACACAGGAGGCATAATCGGGTTTGGTTTTTCCCTCCAGAATACCTTTTATTTCTCTGAACTGTCTTCTGACCTCATCAACCATTTTTGAAGCAGTCCTACCCACTGCTTTCATGGTTAAACCTGAAAATAAAAAAGACATCATGGAACCGATGAAAATACCGACAATTACTTTCGGGTTCATCAGATTGACTTTGAATAATTCCATGAAACTCTCAATGGTAATATTATTCACCTGTTCATAGTTAGAAAATACTTTTCCCACTCCCAGAACCACTTCCTGGCCTTTGTCAATAATATGTTTCATTCCGGCTTTGACTTCTTCTATATAAGCAGCCAATAGCGCCAGGGCTGTCAATGCTGCGGAACCAATGGCAAATCCTTTTCCTGTGGCAGCGGTGGTGTTTCCCAGTGAATCAAGAGCATCGGT
>DAOWKX010000235.1 GCA_030639705.1 Candidatus Aminicenantota bacterium | reverse complement strand
TAATATTATTACTGAAAGTCTTTAACTCTTTCCAATAAGGCTTAAATCGATCAGTCCTTATTTTATGATCTCGGCTTCTTCTATTATCATCCTACCCCACTGTGAAATAGACCTTGAATTATCACGAAACCTCCTTCATCCCTAAAACTTCCTTCGAAGAATGATCTTATTTCTGAATGTACCCACCGAATAGGAAACACGCCAGTTTTCGACTCCCACGGACATCCCATTTTTGTCAATGGGAGGGGACAATTTGATCGAGCTGATTTTCCTTAATATTCTTGATTTTATCGCTTTTCTGGCACCCGGCGGGCTGATATTCAATGCCGAATCGTTTAAGCGTTGAATGGCCAATTTTCCATTGGGACGAACCACCAGGGTCAGGCTGATATAGCCAAGTGCCTTAACGGTTCGGGATATTTTAAAAATAACAATATTTTTTATGGCCTGGTTATAGGTGTTTATCATCTGGGGGGGAAGATTAATGATCTTGACCATTTCAATACTCTTTTTTCTTCTTTCCTTTTCAATCCGTTGCCGCTCTTTTTCCAGACCTTCCCGTACCTTGATTATTTCTTTTTCCAGCGCCGTTACCTCGGGAGTATTTTTTATTTCTTTAGCCTGTTTGATGGTTTTCAGCGCCCGGTCATATTTCCCCTGATTGAATTCCCTACTGGCAGCTTTAAAATACCGGTCATACAGATCATCTCCCTTTTTTTCAGAAGCCTGCTTGTTTTTCTCTGTGATTTTTTGTTTTACCTGTGATTCAAAACGATCCAATTCTCCGGTATCCCTGAGTTTTCTTGCCTTCTGGATATTGTCTAATGCTTTGGAATAGTTACCCTCATTGAAATAATTCTGAGCAAAAGCGAAATAGCGTTTATACACCTCATCAATTTTCTGATCCTGGGGTTTCTTTTTTACTTCTTCTTTCTTTATTTCGATCTGTGTTTCCAGTGCTTCCGTTTCCTCACTTACTTTGATCCCTTTGGCCCGGGCAAGATACTGGCTGGCCTCATCAATTTTATTTTGCTCCAGTGAATCTTTGCTTAATTTTACCAGCTGATCGTATTCCTGATTCTTCTTTTCCGACTTCAGCTGATCTGCAATCCTTTTTTCCAATTCAGCAGTCCGGATATTCTCTTTTAATTTTTTGGCTTCCTCAATATTTTGTTTTGCTTTTTCCAGTTCATTTTGATTAAAAGCCTGTTCAGCAAGGCCCATAAACTTGTTAAACTGGTCTTCATTACCCTGAGATACAATCCGGTCATTTTCTGCCTGCAACTGCAATTCCTCTCCTGTCGTATGATCTGCCTTTTTACTCAGGTAAGGTAAACCAAAAACTACTAATAACACGGCAGCAACGAATATCATCATAAAAAAAACATATTTAAATGAAAAACGGCTCTGTCTTGTTATTTCAGGAGACCCGGATATAGGGATATTTCTTTCATCTTCTTTCACCATCGGTACCCGTTTCTCGGTTTTCCCCTTTGTGGTTGCAGGAGCTAACTCTTTGACCTCCACCTTGGCAACACCTTTCATTTTGGTGAATATGTATTCTCTGTTTCCACATTGCAATCGGCCTTTAAAGAGACCCTCCTTGGCGAGTGATATCATAAAATGTTCAAGCGTGTCCACCGGCTTCTCCTTATCAATGGTGTTTTTTCACAGAAAAAACTCTTTTTTCCTGATTCTCTAATTCCTTTTTTACTTTACTTGCCTCATTAAATGATTTATAGTGACCGATCCTGACCTGATACAATTTTATTTTCTGACCGGGTTCAGGAGAAATAATTCCAATTTGATAGTCCATTTTTCGAAATTTTTCAGCATAGGTCTTGGCTTCTTCAAAGGTTGGAAAAGAGCCCACCTGGATGGAATAAAAATCCGTCTCCGGGGTCTGAACAACGATTGAAGGACCGGATTTTTTAGCTTCCAATGGCGCGGTAGTATGGACTTTTTTCTTCGGTTCGACGTTTTTCCGGGGTTTATCGAGTTTTCCAATCAATACTAAAAATATCATTGCAAAAAGACACAGGGCCAGTAATCCAAAAATAAACTGCCCGATAAAACTTTTCTTGGTCTTGACAGGGAAACACTGCTGATTGAGTATTTTTTCACCCGCTTCTGCCAGGATAAAAGTGGCATTATCATTGAATCTTTCTTCTTTAGCGGATTTTTTTAAATGACTTTGAATGATTTTTTTCGGATTTTCAGCACTCATATGTTCCATGATGTCGGATTGGAAGCGGTAGGATTCCCATATACCATCTGTACACATGAAAATTTTGTCCCTCTCATTAATATTGAGCGTTCTTATTCGTTTAATAATTATCTCATCGATATTTTTCTGCCTCGGATGAATGGAAAATTCAAGCTGGTTTTTATTGGGATGTTCTGTGAGCTGGTCAATCGTGAGTTCCTGGTTGAGATAAAATCCCCAGACAAAACTATCATCATCTGATAATAACCATAGGGCCTTGCCATTTTTTTCATCAATTTTCTTGGCATTATCCGTTGGTTTTTCAGTGGAACCCAGAAGATATATCCGTGAATCCCCGATCCAGGAATAGGATAGTTTATATAGTTCTTTTTCTTTCTGTAAGACTGCCGCTACCAGGGTACAACCCATATCCTTGCCGGATTCTTTCATTTTTAAAAGAATTTTGTTTATACTGCTTTTTATTAATGCGTCCAAATCCTGATTCTTTTTAAAGCCATCAACCAGAGCCTCAACTGTCCATCGCGAAGCCAGGTCACCGCCGGAATGACCGCCCATACCATCTGCGATAACCATAAGGGTACGATTATCCTGACTGAATACCCTGAAATAATCTTCCTGGTAATCACGGGGACCCTGATTCCACTCCACATAAAGAGGAGAGACGCAGCCATATTTGGGATTTTTCATGCTTCAACCCCTTCTGATTCTATGGTTGCTTTAAATGAAAGTTCTCCGCTCACATCGGGTTCGATTTCTTTTATGGATTTGAGTAATTTCGCAAATTCACTATTCTTGAAATTTAGCAGAATCGAATTTTCAGAAGGGACAGCATTGTACAATGAAGTGTTCCGGAGATTGACTTTTTTGGGAGAATAATTTTTAAAAACAATCTTGGCCCCCCGGTAATTTCTCAGTTCAATTTTTTTTGATCCATCAAATTCAATAATATCCTGAGCAAATGTCTGCTGGTGAGCAGAGAAAGGGAGATTAATATTAAAATAAAAATCAAAAGCCAGTGGTTTTATTTTTAATTCCTCGGGCTCGGGCTGTGGTGTGATGCTAAGAGGAGCGGTCATTTGTAGTGAGCTGATGTCCAGAACAGAAAATAACTCATTTCTGAACTCACTCACCGATCCATATCGCTCTTCCGGATTTCTTCTGACAGCTTTTCTGATCACCTCAATAATATTATCATCAATATATTTTTTTGCTTCGGTCATTAAAAATTCTTTCTCAAAATCAACAGCAATCAGGTGGGAGATGTTTTCTTCTCCAAATACCTTCACCCAGAATTTACCCATCAAGATTTCAACAATAATAATCCCCAGGCTGTAAATATCAACCCGTAGGTCATAGCGATATTTATCTTCAAAACGGGAGGGATCAAGATAAGCGGAATGTCCCACGATTTTTGATGGTTTTCCGGATACGGCCGTATCCATGAGTCGTTTTGAGGCCCCGAAATCACCCAGAACATAGGAAAGCTTTCCTCCCCGGTCCACGACAAATACATTATCAGGGCTTAAATCTCTGTGCACCACATTAATGCTATGCAAACAGGATATGGTATTGACCATCTCCCGAATCATTTTCACCTTTTCCTCATAAGCAATCTGGTTTTTCCCCTCGGATTCGTATTTAATGAGTTCATTTATTGTGCAATCCGCCAGTTCCATCATGAATACCGGAAAATTCACCTTTTTACCATGTGAATAGGTTTGGGCAATTCCTTTTTTATAAATATACAAAAAGGTATCATCCATATATTTCAAAATAGTATTGATTTCATTTTCCAGGTATTTTTGTGAAATTTCGATTTCGTCTTCTCTATTGGCTTTGTTATTGGAAAAAATCTCATCAAAGATTAATGGTGCTTTCATGGCATAATATTTGTTTTCGGTAGTGTCTATCACTTTTATGACCGTACCGAACCCACCTTTACCCAGTGGTTTTACTATTGTGTAGGCAACTCCGTCCACCACAATTTCATGGGAATAAATCATGTAACTGGCACTCACCGAAGAGGAGGTAAAAACCATTTCTTTGAACTCCTCTCCTTTGCAGTACAGACATTTTTTCACTTGATCGCTCAAAAAACGATTGCATTTTTTACATTGCCTCATTTTATTAGCTCCCGGCTTGCATTGTACCAAAATATTTTTTTATATTAAAGACCGTACTTCCCAGCAAGAGAAACCCACCGGAAAACAACTCAATTCTGGATTTTCCCACCGGAATATTATTGATCAAGGTCGGATTCGTGGGTAAATGACCATCTTTACCCTCCCGGTAATAAATACGTTCGGATTGTTTGATTAATGATCCATGGATATTGGACATCCAGTTATCATCCATAAATGACACCTGGTTCTTTTCCTCATTACGACCCAGACTGATTTCAAAATCTTCTCCCTCCATTTCAATTAGCAATTGTTGTTTTTTCTTCCCATCAGATATGGCTCGAACCAGTTTAACCGAAGACGGCAGGGTGGAAGCGGTAATTGCCTGATCGGGAATGATTTCCAGGCCTAAGGTTAATAAAGGGGCACCACAATAGGGACAGAAATTGGCAGGTGGTAAGGTCTCCTTTCGGCAACCAAAGCATTCAATATAACTCTCCTGGAAATACAGAGCGTCCTCTGCTTCTGGAATCGATAGAGATCCGGCACCCGCTAACAGATCCAGTTTGTCAAGCAGATCATCAAGTTGAGACCGCTTATCCGGGTAAAACTCAGTTGAATTCCGTATGAATTCCCTGAATTGTTCAGGAATTTTTTTCATCCAGTTTTGAAAATCACGACTCTCTCCCTTATCCAGATACTCCATATAGGAACTTCGATTGAAGGGAAGGCTCCCGTTAAACAACTCTCCGATGGTTATCCCCAGGCTGTAGACGTCATGAAGTTTCTTGATATATTTTATCCTCTCTTTGGCATTATCTGGAAGTATCTCTACCAGTTTTTTGTTTGCTTCACGGGCAGCCTGTAATCTTTTAAATTCATCGAAAATACAGACGATTTCAGGAGGAGAATAAAACTTGGTACCGGTGGGAATGATTTTACTTCTGCTATCCCACCATGAAGCAATCCCAAAATCGATAAGAACTGGCTTGGCTTCTTTTACCCGCAGATTTTCCGGCTTAATATCCCGGTGAACCACACCGATTTTATGCAATTGATGGATGGATTGAATCAGCAATTCGATAAAATGATGGTCTTTTTTTTCTTGGAAATAATCTATTGAACTTTCCGGAATAAATTCCATGACAAAGGCATTATGCTTGAACAATACATCATAAATTCTGATCAGAAAATCAATCTGATGGTTGTTCCGCAATTCTTCAACCCGTAATGCTTCACGAATGAATCTTTCGGTGATTTCCGGCTCCATATTGTTCCGGGAAAGTTGTTTCAAGGCATACTGTTTCCCGTTTGCCTCAACCAGATAAACCACACCAAATCCCCCGGCTCCTATCTCTTTTATAACTGTATACTTGTCTATCTTATTGGTCATGGTCAGCCATTACTGGAAACGCAAAAAATGTATTTGTGAACCTCCCTTGCTTATATCAGGAGAATGGGAAATCCCCACGACCGAATAGTGGCCGTCTGGCAATACTTTTATCAAAAATGCCCCTGAAAACCAGCTTTTTGATCCGGCTTTTACCCCGATGATAGGACCGGATGTTCGGGTCACATTTCCAGGTGAATGTGATTTTTTTCCTGACCGGAATCCGAATACAATTACCCGATCTGAAGCAGAAACAGACATGTCAGTTTTTGGAACATAGGGGACCAAATAGCCGGGAAGATTTTTTATGGATGCGGTG
>DAOWKX010000066.1 GCA_030639705.1 Candidatus Aminicenantota bacterium | reverse complement strand
GTATGTTTCATGGTAATCTCAAGGTCTTTGGCAGTGTTAAAATAGCGTAATAACTCAACCTCATTTACATTTCTTAATATTTCTTTTATCTCTGGAATTTTTTCTGGATTCAGATTATGGATTTTATCGGATTTTTTTACCGATTTAAGGATAATCAAATTTCTAAAATATTTTAAGTATTCGCTGAAAAAAAATCTCAGGTCCACACCTTTTTCAGATAAGATGTCAATCTGATTTATTATTTTGTCTTTATCTCTGGTGAAAATACTTTTTGTCAGCTGAATAAAAATGTCCTCCTCAATAATGCCCAGGATATCAATTACATCCTTGTCTTTCACATTTCCTCTGGACAAGGCAATGGATTGATCCAGTATCTTTTTAGCATCTCTTAAGCTTCCTTCAGACGATCTGGCAATCAGGTACAGAGCATATTCAGAAATATTGATTTTTTCTTTTTTACTGATCTCTTCCAGAACCATTTTGATAACCTCATAGGGAATTCGTTTAAACTCAAAATGCTGACATCGGGAAACTATTGTGGCTGGAATTTTGTGAAAACCAGTGGTTGCCATTATGAAATAAGTATGTTCCGGCGGTTCTTCGATTGTTTTTAACAGGGCATTCCAGGCGGAGGTTGAAAGCATATGGACCTCATCGATCACAATCACCCGGTATCTATTCTTTATTGGCTTGTATTTTACTGTCTCCCGCAGACTTCTAACCTCTTCCACTCCATTATTGGAAGCTCCGTCAATCTCGATGTAATCAGGTGATTTATCTTCGGTTATTTCTTTACATATCGAACATTCATTACAGGGTTCCCGGGCAGGACCTTTTTCACAATTCAGGGCTTTGGCTAATATTCTGGCAGCCGAGGTTTTTCCCACCCCCTTCATACCGGAAAAAATGAGGCTGGGATACAGTTTGTTCATTTCAATGGCATTCTGAAGTGTTTTGGTAATATGAGGTTGTCCGATTAATTCCTCAAAGGTTTGAGGCCTATACTTTCGGGCTAAGGCTAAATACATTGACGTTCATATCCTAATATTAGGGATTCAGTATCACTTTTTAACATTTTTTATCTGGTTTAAAGGAGGTCCAGGAAATCCCGAACACATACACATCCCTGCTTATTGCTGCTACCTTTCGGTCCTGACAAAGTTCACAGGGCAGCATTGTCAGGTTCCTGGACCCGTTTTTTTTCTTGTTTATAAATTCCATTTCTTAAAAAACAGACAAAAGTCTATTTTTCTGATAAACGGAGAGGGTGGGATTCGAACCCACGGTACTGTCACCAGTACACACGCTTTCCAAGCGTGCTCCTTAAGCCGCTCGGACACCTCTCCAAGAGGTTCCATTTTATAATTAATTTTCCGGAATTGCAAGCCCATTCTCAGCTTTTTCTTTTTGTGTTTAAAATTTCACTGCGTAAGAAGGGCGGAAATTGAAATGAAGACGGATATTCAGAGTGACCTAAAAAAAATAATTATTGTTTCCAGTTTATATCAAACTTGGGCATCTTGAGATTGGTCTCCAGGGTAATTCCGCCGTAAGACGGATGATTTTTAAAGGCCCAGTCATGTAAGTTATGCAGAAAACGCTGCATTTGAGCTTGATTCAACAATCTTTCACAGGATTCTTCCCGGCCAACTTTTTTACTTCCCAGAACAATGGCTATGCCCACCCTTCGCCTGATACCTTTTCGATCTGCATATTGTAAATACTTTTCCACTTTGGCTTTCTGTTCCTCCAGGGTACAGCCAAAGTAGCTCATCAAAATCGGGTAATCCGCATTATCTATTACCCAGAAGCGTGTACTGTCACTGACACCGCTATTACCTCTTGATTCAAGGGTAACAAAAGCTGAATATTTTATCCCGTACTGCTTGACTTTCCTGATATTGCGTTCAAAACGGTTTCTGAAAATATCCACGAATTCCGAATCATCCACAATGGTATCAATTTTAAGTTCACGACGATGGGTGGCTAAGAATTTTGCGTAAAATTCTATGGGATAATTCAGTTCGGCATATAAAAAACCGATATTCTTCACACCGCCGGCATGAAATTTATCTACCAGGGGCTTGAATTTTTTATAGGCCTCTTGATAAAATTTTGGTCCCATGGGAAGACCGGGATTCAAATTGATCTTTTTTATATTATTTCTTTTCAAATAAGAAATCAATACATCCAGATTTTTAAAATCACCCCAGGCACTCTGCCAAACATCCAGGGCCACAGGGGAAAAATCACCGGGTGTTTGAACCCGAACGGGCTTCGTTTCAGGCCACTCATCCTTTTTCAGGGGTTTAATGGATTCCGGTTTTTTTTCTTCTTTCGGTACCAGTGTCGCCTGATCGGGTTTTTTTGTGGTTTTTAAATGGCTCAATTCTCTGATGTCAACGGCCCGAGGAAATTGACCTATATCAAAATTCAATCCCCTCACCCACTGGTAATCCAGTTCCTGAAAAATCGCTAGTTCTTCAGCACAAATCGAATAAAGCAGTGCCTCCCTCTCTTCCATACCGATAGATTTATTTTTTAATTTTAAAACAGTTGTTTGAATTTCCTGTTTTTTCTGATCAATAAATTGCCTGGCAAATGTTTTCATGCCATTTTGTTCTGCCAAACAGCCGGAGGAGGCTATTTCATAGAATAATCGAATGGATTCGGTACTGTATTTCAGGTACCTGGCAGAACCTTTTCGATAGAGGCCGGAGTTTTCCATTGCCATGACAGCTTTCCCATATTTTGCTAACTCCTCCGGACAGATATTTTCTTTTTCAATTTCTTGGTCCGGGCTATTATGCTTCATAAAAGATTTTCCGATTTCTATGGCAATGGCATTAGCAAAACTGGTTATATTGTTATACCTCAGGACATGGGGATTGATATTGGAAAACAACTCGATAAGAATTTTATCGGTGTTCTCTTTCAATATTTTTTTCAGTTCAGTATTTATGAATTCGAATTGTTGTTCAGCTGTATTAATATTTTCGCCGGTTATTTCGTTCCCGATCTTTGAACTTAATAGATTGAGCCTTTTCTTTAATTCTCTCCATTCCAATTCAAAAATGATATGGTGGACAAAGTGTTGCTGTCTTTCATAATTGGACATGGATTTCAATGTCCATTCAATCTTATTGAGGAAGTTTTTTTCGATATTTTCAATATCATTTCCGGATGGGTGAAGGGCTATAATTAAAATCAAAAAAATCACTATAAAAATACTTTGCTTTAAACTTTTATTAACCATTGGATAGTTTTGTTTTTTTGAATAATAAACTCTATAGATGTGGAGATGAAAGGCTTGATACCTTTCATCTCCACTGTATTATTTTTATCTCTTATCTGTTTTCCAGTTCCTGGCGGGTGTATACTTTAAAATAATCAAAATCCGCCTTGGTTTTAAAAGTGACCAATCCAAAATTTCCCAGAGAAAAGGTGGTATCGGTTCTGCTGGCCACCACTGAATCATTGATATAACATACAATACGGCTGCCATAGGCATCGACTTTCAGACGATACCAGTTAGCTTCGGAAAACTTAACCCTTTCCGTTAAGAAATTGGCCGACCTTGGATTGGCAATATCAATCCACTCCCCATCAACCATTTTTCCCAGCACAGCTCCCTCTTCACCGGCAAGACGGAACATATAGAAGTTATTGGCATCTCTCATTCTGAAAATAATTCCGGCGCCGATTATATAGCGAACATTGTTTAACAGGCGCTGATCCTGCATGGAACCGGTAATATAGGTGGGTAAATCCGGTTTTATCCTGACATAGGTTTCATAGGTCGCATCCGCTGCCTGGGGGTGATCCACATAAATAACGGAATTCAAAGACCGTGGATCCGCACTTCTCTGTAAAAAGAATCCCCTGGGGTCAACTTTCCAGTTTCCCCGAATCTGTTGCCACTCGTTTTTACGGGAATTAAAATTATCATAAAAAATGGTTTTGGGGCCGATTTCTCGCTGGATCACTTCGGTTCTGGGAACAATCACCTCTCGTCTTCCGCAACTTACCACCAGCAGACTGACAACCAAAATAATAAAAATAAGTTTTTTCATAATGTTCTCCTCCTCATAAATTAATCATCTTCCCGGTATTTTGTGCTCTTTATCGACCGTTTCCAAAGCTGTTCATAAAGGGTATAAGCGTCAACGGTAACGCCATATTCCCTGGGTACATATTTCAATCCTGGAGCAGATGCCATGATCCTATAGGTCCCCGGTTGCAACTTCAGGGTGTGGGTTCTTCTATCGCCAATGGAAACCACATAGTGAGAGGGTCCATCAAAATCCAGGGTGATATTCCGATCCAGTTCGTTTCTGATTTTTATTAAGGCATCCGGTGGATTATTCACTTCATCATAACCGACTCTATACAGAGAGACAACC
>DAOWKX010000108.1 GCA_030639705.1 Candidatus Aminicenantota bacterium | reverse complement strand
GGTAACAAAATCATCCAGATTAATCTCTCCTAAAACTGTTTCGGAAATGCCCAGTCTCCACATTTTATTGATACGCTTCAGATTCTGCAAGGTCCATTCCCGGCTAATCATATCAAGATTTAAACAGGCAACTGTCTTTTTTAACGGAAAAACGGGATTCTCAACAAAATAACGGGAACCTAACAAGCCCACTTCTTCGCCGGTCCATAGAGCAAAAACCACCGACCGTTTTGGTTTTAGCTTATTTTTTGAAAATGCCTCTGCTATCTCCATAACCGCTACTGAACCCGAGCCATTATCATCCGCTCCATTAAATATATAATCCCCCTTTCTTCCTAAATGATCAAGGTGTGCTCCGATTACCACCACTTCATCTTTCAACCCAGGGTCAGAGCCTTCGATAAAGCCCAGCACATTTCGGCTTCTGACCAGACGAGTATCTGCGGTATTGTCCAGGGTTAAGGTTACTCCTCTTAACTCTCTGGATTGAGGTTTCAAATCTTTTTCGATTTGAGCTTTGGCTTTTTTGATGGTTAAACCGGAAAAATTCAGTATCGCATCTGCCAATTCTCGTGAAATCCGGATACAGGATGATTTTTCCCAGGGCATCGATTCTGATGATTTAATCAAAGAAAGGCGCCTTCTGGAACGGGAAAAAATGGGTTTTTCATCATCAACAATTTTAGAATCGAGTATCTTATTGGCCACATCACCTTTTTTCTTAGGAGAATTCTCCACCAGCAATACCGCTATGGCTCCTCTTTCTTTTGCCAGTTTCACTTTGGGAGAAATATGCCTGTGCATTCGTCTCACGGGATTGTATTTTTCCTTGAATACTCCCTGATTAAAGGGAGACTCAGGATCATTCTGGCAAGGGACTTCTGTTAACATCATCACGATTTTATTCTTTACCTTAATCCCTTTATATTCATCAAAGTTGAGTTGTTTTTCACTAATTCCATACCCGACAAAAATAACCGGAGCGGTAATACTCTCCGTTTCCCTGCTAAAATAGGAATAGTCTATCTCAGGGTAGAAGATTCTGGTTTTGGTTTGAGATCCCCGGCTATACCCTACAGTAATTTTCCCCCGGGTTTTTATGACCTCTTTCATATCGACTTCCTGAAAATAACTCCTGTCCGGGTTCTTTCTCTCTTCCATCCCTGTGAAATGAAGATGCTGGCTCCGGGAAGAAAAATCTCCGGCCGGTTTTATGGACCAGAGAGAAAACATGGTTGCCACAAAATCAGACGCAATATCAAAACTCCTGGTAGCCGTATCTCTGCCTTCAAGGAGATCAGAAGAGAGAAACTTCAAATATGCCGCCGCTTCATTTTTTTTAATAGAATCAAAACCGGTTTTAATATTCTCAGGAACCGGAATTGTTTTTTTTATAATAGAAAAATCCTTCCAAATATCCTGATTAGGTTTTCCTTCTTCTTCTGCTGGAAATAAAAAGTTGAAAATAAGAAATATCAAAATGATAAAAATTGTTTTCATTTTTTCCTCCGCATTTCATTATACCTCAACCACTCATATCTGAAAATACTTCTCATTTATTTGATAACTCTTAAAAACCAAAAATAAGTTGACTTAAGGCCGGTTATCGATTATACTTATGCCTTACAATTCAAAAAGCCAATTCTATAATAGCAGGAGGAAATAATGCGTAACGCCTTAATTATGGGAGCAGCTGGACGCGACTTTCATAATTTTAATACTTTCTTCAGAACCAACAAAGACATCAGAGTAATCGCTTTTACTGCCACCCAAATCCCTAACATAGGAGGAAGAAAATACCCAAAAGAGCTCGCCGGAGAATTATATCCAGAAGGTATCGATATTTATCCGGAATCAGAATTGTTCGATTTAATAAAAAAATTCAATATTCAAGATGTCTACTTTTCATATAGTGATGTTTCATATAATTATATCATGCATAAAGCAGCCGATGTGAATAAATGCGGAGCCAATTTTATCTTATTGGGACCCAATGAAACAATGGTAAAAAGCTCAAAACCCGTGGTATCGGTATGTGCCGTAAGGACCGGGTGCGGAAAAAGCCAAACGACCCGAAAAGCCGGAAACATTCTACAAAAAATGGGATATAAAGTTGCAGTCATCAGACATCCCATGCCCTATGGCGATTTAGTCAAACAAAAGGTGCAAAAATTCGAAACCCTGGGAGATCTCCAGAAATATGATTGCACAATCGAGGAAATGGAAGAATATGAGCCTCATATTGAAAAGGGCATCGTTGTGTTTGCCGGAGTTGATTACGAAGCTATCCTCAGAGAAGCAGAAAAAATTGCCGATATTATTCTATGGGACGGCGGGAACAATGATTTTCCATTTTATAAACCGGACCTGGAGATTGTGATTGTCGATCCCCATCGCCCCGGCCATGAACGTTCTTATTATCCAGGTGAAGTTAATTTTAAAAGAGCAGATGTGATAGTAATCAATAAAATAGATACAGCAGATTGGGAAAATATTTTAAAAATAAGAAAAAACATTCAAAATTATAATCCCGAAGCTGTGGTTGTTGAGGCCGCATCACCGGTATTTGTTGAGAACGGGGAAAAAATTAGAGGGAAAAAGGTGCTGGTCATCGAAGACGGACCCACTCTCACTCACGGAGAAATGAAATACGGTGCCGGGGTAACAGCTGCGTTCAAATACGGTGCCAAAGAATTAGTGGATCCAAGGCCCTATGCGGTACGATCAATCGCCGATACATTCATGAAATATCCTGAAATTGGAGCTTTACTACCTGCAATGGGATATGGTCACGATCAAATAAAAGACCTGGAAGAAACCATTCACCAGGTAGAAGCAGACCTGGTCATTATCGCCACTCCCATTGATCTGGGCCGAATTATTCAATTTAAGAAACCTACTGTCAGGGTGACCTATGAGCTGTGTGAGATTGGAAGCCCGGATTTGAAAGAAATTTTACATAATAAATTTAAAAAGTAGCACAATATTAATATAAAAAGAATTTTTCTTAAAATTCATTAAGGAGATGGGTATTGAAAAATAAACTGGCTCTTATTGCTTTTGGAGGCAATGTCATGCTCCCGGTTAACAGTAAAGGAAACGCCAGGGAACAGTATAAAAACACAAAGAAGGCAGCCAAATTAATGGCCTATATCATCAAAAAAGGATATGAATTGATTATTGTACATGGAAATGGTCCTCAGGTTGGAAATATTCTTATTCAAATGGAGTCTGCCTCCAATATTATCCCCCCTTTACCCATTGATGTGTGTGATGCAATGACTGAAGGGAGTATGGGATATATGTTAGAAAGAGCAATACTCAATGAATTGAGAAAACAATCTATTGACAAAGAAGTGGTAACCCTTTTAACCCAGGTGATTGTAGACAGAGAAGATAGCGCTTTTACCAAACCCTCGAAACCCATCGGTCCTTTCTATAATATTTTCAGATCCCAGCAACTCAAAAAGGAGAGTAAATGGGAAATGGTTGAAGATGCCGGAAGAGGTTTCAGAAGGGTTGTGCCCTCACCCAAACCCATAGATATCGTACCCAAAAAATCAATAAGAACCTTGGTTGAAAAAGGAACAGTAGTCATTGCTGCCGGTGGTGGGGGTATTCCTGTTTATATAAATTCTATGGGATACATTGATGGCATCGAAGCGGTTATTGATAAAGATTTTGCATCATCCCTTATTGCCAAAGAGGCTGGAGTCGATCTGTTCATCATACTGACTGGAGTGGATCGGGTATGTAAAAATTTTGGCAAGGAAAACCAAGAGCCCATTAAAGTCCTAAATATAAATGAAGCCAATCGGATGCTATCGGAAGGCCAGTTCCCAGCAGGATCAATGGAACCCAAGATAAAGGCAGCAATCGATTACATTAATGGAGGAGGTAAAGAAGTCATTATCACATCAGCAGATAAATTAAAAGCCGCTTTAATTGGACGATCAGGAACAAGAATTGTCAGAGTTTAAATACCAGGTAAGGAGAATAAGATGGATATAAATCTTAATATTGAAAAAAAGGACATCGATTTTATCAGTAACTATTTAAACAAAAAAAATAAGCCCGTTGAACTTTATGATGTGGTTTATCAACTCGCACTTTATAAAACCAAAGATAATAGGGAAAACAGTGTATTGATATATAATCCCAATTGCAAATACGAGATTGGCGATCTCATTTACAAAGAATATCCTGGTAAAATTCCGGTGGGAGCTAAAAAACAAATTGAAATGGACAGAGGGGTGGTATTGAAAGTAGAAGATGTATGGAACCATTTTGGAATAGACGAGATAAAAATGAAATATGAAGGCACCTCTGACTTCAAGAAATACACCGATTATCTGAAAAGACAAAAAATAGAACTTCTCTTGCCACATAAACAAAAAAAACCCTGTCAGAAGGTTGAATATCTGCCTGAAGAAAAAGATCCCCGGAAAAAGCAGGATCCCCTTATCGAAAAAGACTTCCTGGTGCTGAAGAAAAAATTGTTAACCGCATTGCATAAAGAGGAAGATATTGCCCTGGTCAGCGAAAAGACTCTTTTAATCGAAAACATGAAAGAGATAAAACCAGAAATTTTTAATAAAGTAAAAGATTTTTTAAAAGAAAACAAAGTATCGGAAAGTACTGAATTCCTGGTCGAAAATTTTATTAAGCTAAAACCAGATGATAAAGAATTTGAAGCATTTTGCTTTGCCTTGAATTTCAGAATGAAGAAAGACTTCAAAATTGATTTTCAACAAACCACCTCAAAAGGATGGGGAAAATGGAATCTTATTTCTGTCATCTATTATTTAAAGAAGAACTCAATTGTCAGTGACGAAAATCCTTTAGCCGTGAAGGCATTTTTCGATGATAAAAAAAATCTAAGCCAAAAAAGAAAAAAATTCGAAGAAAAAATATTTGATGATGATCAAAAAAAATATTTTCTAACCCAAAGAGAAATCCATTCTGGAGCATTGAAACTAAAACCAGGAGTTTATCAATTTGGGAACTCAATTGAAATAGAGGTAGTGGACTCAAATACAAAAAAATCCTATATTCTGTATTATTACCGAGATGTTAATTTAATCCTTGGATTGAAGAGACTATACGAAAGTTATAAAGCATTGCAAGGCACAACCTTAATGTTCGAACAGATCGACGAGGAAAAATTTCAATTCAGTATCCGGACAACAAAAAAGGGAACCATTGCCAATAAAATCAACTTCAATGCTGAAAAAAAGACTTTTCAGATCAGTGACGAAAAGATTGTATCACCGGTATTTGTAAATAAATCATTATTTCTGGAATCGGATGTTCTACTGAAGATTGATGAACAGATTGACGAATTCAGAAACATTTCTACCCTGAATAAACTCATCCATAAAATTTTCATTGATTTCGGAAATAAAGAAAAAAATTACGAAATACACATACTCAGATTGTATCATATTCTAGATCTTATCTATCCGATAAATCTAAAACTCGTTGAGGAAGTCATATTGAGTAATCCTGAATTTATTCAATCAGAAAAAATAGTGGGGGTATTTTACCTGGATTCAGATGCCGTGATTGAAATTGAAGAAGAAGAAAAGGAAAGGAGGAAATATCTGATTGAAGAAGCGAAAAAGAGGAGAGAAAAAATAAGGCTGGAAAAAATTGAAGAAGAACGGAAATTCCAAGAAGAAATCAGGGGAAAAAGAGAAGAACATCGCATAAAGAGAGAGCAGGAAATGTGGATGAAAGAAAGAATGAAAGAGGAGAGGGAAAAGAAAAAAATCCGAGAACTGAAAGATAAAAAACTAAAAGAAACCCGAAAAAAAATTGGTCCTGATATATACAGGGAGAAGAAAAAGAAAGAAAAAGAAACTGATTTCAGACCCAGACCAACTCCTATTGAACAATTAAATGAGTTATCCGGTGAAAGAGCAAGCAGTAGAAAAGAACATGCAAAAAAGTATAAGAAAAAGATTTATATTGAAAAGCCCCTCATTTCAAAAAAGAAAATAGATAAAAAACAAGCTGAAGAAAAATTGGACATTGATGAGATCCAGAAAGAAATAAAACTGGAAGAATTAAAAGAAAAAGTACTGGAAAAAAAAGAGGCAGCAAGGAAAGTGGAAAAAGAGAAAGAAATTGCCTATGAAGATACTGGAGGTTTCGGGGGAATCCTGGCCTCCAAATTGGATGAAATCGTTAAAAAAGAAAAGAAACAGGAAAGCGGGAAAAAAAAGAAGCAAAAAAAGGAATCTGAAGAATGAAATTATTGTTATCAAGCTGGATGAAAGAAATTGACTCGAGAGCCATCAATGATATCGGAATTCCCTCTATCATTTTAATGGAAAATGCCTCAAGAGCAGCGGCTAACTTTTTTTCAGCAAAATTTCCTTCGACTAAATATAAAAATGTTGCGGTTGTTGTTGGCAAAGGGAATAACGGAGGAGATGGTCTGGCATCAGGCAGAATCCTAGGTCAGAAAGGATATCAGGTGGAATTTTTTCTGATTTCATCTCCGGACAATTATAATCCCGATCCAAAAATAAACTATGAAATCATAAAGAATTTAAAACTTAAATATACTATACTGAGAGACGGACAGGAGCTGAAAAAGAAACTGAACCACTGTAACCCCGCTGATACATTTATAATAGACGCCCTGTTCGGAACCGGGATCAATCAGCCCGTTCAAGACGATTTTTATTCACCCATCATCAAATCCATCAATGAATCAGGACTCAAGGTGGCTTCAATCGATGTCCCGTCGGGTATTTCAGAACATTTCCTCCCCCCTGAGGGCGATCATGTCATTGCCGATGCAACTGTCACCTTTCAATGCCCTAAATTGTCTCATCTGTATCCGGATGGCAATAAATTCTGCGGGCAAATACAGGTGGTGGATATCGGCATTCCCCATTCACTTCTGGACAACCCGGACTATTATATTCAATTCATTCACCCTGCATCATTCAGGGAACTATTCAAGAAAAGAGAAATCGACACCCATAAAGGACACTACGGTCACTGTTTAAACATCTCAGGATCTCTGGGAAAACCCGGAGCCGGGATTTTAAGCTCATATGCCATTCTCCGTTCCGGAGCCGGACTCTGTACCATAGCCGCGGAAAAGGAAAACAGGACTCTTGCAGTTCAATCTCATCCCGAAATCATGACTTTAACCTATAAAGGCCTGGATGAAATCATTCAGCGATTGGATGAATTTAACTGTATCTTAATGGGTCCGGGTCTGGGAAACACCAGGCAAACCTATGATTTGACCACCCGGTTTATTCAATATGTAAAAGTCCCCCTGATCCTGGATGCTGATGCTGTGAATATTTTTGAAATGGGCAAAGAATTCCTAAAAGTAAAACGGGACTTCCCCATCATACTCACCCCCCATCCGGGTGAATTTTCAAGGGTAACCGGAGTCTCTATCCAGGATATCCAAAAAAATCGGATTCAGATGAGCCGGGATTTTGCCAGAGAATATAATGTATACCTGATATTGAAGGGGCATCATACAATCATCGCCACACCGGAAGGAAACATTTATGTGAATGAGACCGGAAATGCCGGAATGGCCACTGCCGGGAGTGGAGATGTTTTGTCGGGGATCATCACCGGAATGATTTCTCAATTCCATATTGACTTCAGCCTGGATCAAATATTACAGGCTGCCGTTTTTATACACGGATTTGCCGGAGACCTGGCTTCAGACAGAGTTGGAGAAATGGGAGTAACCGCGTCTGAGATCTTAAAATATGTTCCGGAAGCCATTATCAAATGCGATGATTTCAAAACTCACTTCCCCTACACCGTCTAAAACATACGAGATAGGGAGTCGAATTGGAAACAACCTGAAGGGTGATGAGATCATACTACTTGCAGGTGAACTGGGAGCCGGCAAAACATTACTGACCAAAGGGATAGCCGCTTCGCTGGGAATAGATCCTGATGAAATCGTCAGTCCCACTTTTACCTTAATGAATCAATTCGACTTTCAATTCAAATCAAAAAAAAACCGGAGAGAACATTCACGGCAATTTATTCATTTTGACTGTTATCGGCTTGCCCGGGAAATGAAAAACCAGTCAGACGGCCTGGTTCTTCCTGAGATCGATGAATGGATCGATGAAGCAATAATCGTTGTGGAATGGGCCCAGTATTTACACCCCAGTTATTTCTCATTACCCAAAACAATATGGATCATTTTTGAGATTTTATCCTCTCGGAAACGGTTAATTAAAATAAAAACCCTCCTGAATAATTTTCAAATCAAATAACTATTATTTGGTCAGTAGGTGTTGATGATCTCACCGGTTTCTCTGCCGGGTTGCCGGTAAACCGAATAGGCTGCATGCTCGCTGTACATCCAGTCATGTAATTGTTGTAACGAGTGAATCCTGTTCCGGGTATCTTCAAATTGAATCAGGCTTTTTCTCTCTTTTTCGACTCTTGCTTCAAGTGCTTTATCAGGAATACCGGTGTCCGGGACAGATTCAAATATCAATTGATAGGAATTGCCCGGATCATCCAGTCCATATACCCACCTGAAAATAGCTTCTGTTCTGGGCATGTGAAAATCCGAGGTGATGATACATATTTTTTTAAACTGCCCCGGTTCCACATGGATTGCCCTGGAAAAATAGGCATTGCCAATGGTATCGTAGGAACAGGTTTCGGTCAGTATACGGTTCGGTTCGATTCCTTTTTTCATCAGGTATTGAGATGCGGCAATGGACTCAAAAACGGGGAATCCCCTTTCATCCAGGGGAGGAGGCCGGTGGACTGTTCCGGCACTCAGAGTGACAATGGGCTCTTTTTTACTGATTTGAACTGCACGGTCGAGCCTCGCCTTTGTCCAAGGAGGAATTTCTCCACCCTTTCGAACACCCCCACCGGGCACTAAAATAACATCAAATCCCGACATTCATGTTTCCCATTAAATTATAATTTGATGGACAGATCAGATTAATTCAAACATCCAAAATATATGATAACCTATCTCAGCTATTTTTTCCAACCTAATGTATTTTAATCCTTTTTAATTTTAAGCAAATGTATTGTTGAATATAGTCGAAAAAAAAAATAAAAATACTGTTGACAGAAAAGAAATTTTATACTAATATTACTTTGTTATGCAAAGTACTTTGTATCCAAAAACTTTCAAGGAGGAAAAATGAACAACAATCAAGTCAAAGAAGAAATTCGATTGATCAGAGAAATGATCGAAAAAACCAAAAAAAGCCATGCCGAATCCTGGAAATTTTTCCTGTC
>DAOWKX010000262.1 GCA_030639705.1 Candidatus Aminicenantota bacterium | reverse complement strand
TATCACTCCGGACATATTATCCAAAATCCACCACCTAAATTTGGATATTTCCCCAAAATAAAGCAGGCGTGTCGGCTTCCCTTTGAACGGCTTGCGAATCCCATTTCTCGCCAATATCGAAAATGGGCAATATAGGGGAGATGCAGTGCATCATTCTGAATTTTGCATGGTTTGTGATACAAACGTGCAAAATAGCTCCAAAAAACGAGAAACGTTTTTGGGTAAAGTGAAAAGGGATAGCGACTACAGCCTGCGAAAGATTTGATGGTGAATTTTGGTTATGAAGGTAACTTGACAATATCAAACATTATATGTTAAATGGAAACCATGAACACAGACTATAAAAGAGAGATTCAAGAAAGAGAACTTATCAAACAAGTGACAAAGACTCCCAGATTCGTTGCCGGTATGATGCTTATTTCGATAGCTGTATTGGCATTACTGGCCTACACTGTAAAAATCCAATCCAATATCCAGAAAACAATGAGAGAGAATATTTACTGGATATTGATCTTCATTATCATTCTCATTTTAATTGCCATTTTATCGATCAGGAAAACCATATACTATTCCACCAGATTTATCAAAGAAAATGATACACTTGACCAGATCCTGCACAAGTGGACCAAGATAGACATCATATTGCTGGCCAGTGGTGAAATAATTCCCGTTCTGGGACTAATCATTACCTGGCTGGGAATACCCTTTGAAAGAACCGGATTCATCTTTTTAGTTTCAGCAATATTAATGATTATTCTCATGCCAGTGGGGATCAAAACCAGAGGTAAACTGGAGATCTTAAGAAAGCATATGAAGGTAATCTAACTGATTGAAAGTGTTACTCAAAAATCAATACTTTCTTTATCATAATGTTATCAGTGGAGTTTGTTGTTTGAATTAGCATCTTAAATGATATATAATTATGAAAAACATGGAGATAAAAATGAAGAAGAATGTTTTATTGGTAGAGTACGATACTACAACAATTGATTTAATCCATGATATCTTGGTTTCTCCGGTTTTTGAAATTGAAACAGCAGATGAAGGTGAAAAGGCCAAAGAATTAGTGAATAAAAAGAATTATGATTTGGTCATAACAGCTGCAATGCTGCCTAAATTTCACGGATTCAATTTATCTCAATACATCGGAAATAAATCCCCCAACACCAAAATTATAATCATAAGCGGTATATATAAGGAAATTGAATATAAGCATCAGGCATTAACTCAATATAAAGCAGATGATTTTTTTGAAAAGCCACTGGATAAAAATACATTTAAGAAAAGAATAATGGACTTACTGGATCTCAAGGATAAAGATTTCGATATGGAGTTAAACGCACCTGCCACCCGGGTTCCATTAAACGACACCACAAAAATTCCGGCAGTGAAAGAGAGTAGCGACGAACAAAGCAAGTTTACCTCCAATGATTTATTTGGAGATATCATTGAAAAAGTAGAAAAAATCCCTGCTCAAGAAATCAAATTTCCGGATGAGGATAAGAAAGCAGTTAAAATAAAAAAAGAGATTGCTGTCAAAAAAATTGATATCGATAAACAGAAAAGAATTGAACTTGAGCTGGAAAGTTTAAGAAAATCCAAAAAGGAAACGCCCGATATTAACAAATTTAAGAAAATTGAAGATGATATCAGTAAAAAATTGGAAGACACACTATCAGGACTGGGAATCAAACATAAAACCCCTCCCAAAATAGAAGAAACGAAAAAAGAGAAGGAGGCTGATGCTTCAGAGCAAAAATCCGGAGCTACAAAAAAACCGTCTAAAGAAGAAAGCCCACCGGTAAAAGCCCCGGCCAAGAAAGACGACGAACTTGGAGATTATGATATCCTCGGATTGATCGCCCGAGGCGGAATGGCCGAGATTTACAAAGCAAAGAAAAAGGGTGTCAAGGGCTTTGAAAAAGTCATTGCCATAAAAAAAATACTTTCCGGTTATGGTGAGGATGATAAATATATTGAAATGTTCGTCGATGAAGCAAAAATAGCAGCAGAACTCTCTCATCCCAATATTGTTCAAATCTACGACCTGGGAAAAAAGGATGATTATTATTTTATAGCCATGGAATATGTGCAGGGCAAAGATCTGCGCCTGATACTAAAAAAATTGAAAGAACAAGATAAATGGATTCCAGAGGAAATAGCTATTTATTTAATAATCAAAGTGATGGAAGCATTAAGTTATGCACATTCAGCAAAAGACAATCAGGGCAGAAACTTAGAGATTGTTCATCGGGATATTTCACCTCCCAATATTTTGATTTCGTTTGGTGGTGAAGTTAAATTAACTGATTTCGGTGTATCCAAAGCATCCATTAAAATACACCAGACCATTTCAGGCGCACTCAAAGGTAAACTGCTGTATATGTCACCCGAACAGGCCAAGGGAGATAGAAACATAGATTATCGGGCTGATCTTTTTTCAGCCGGAGTGATATTTTTCGAACTGATTACCGGGGAAAAGCTATTCCTTGATTCATCAGAAATGGGAGTATTGAAGAAAGTACAGAACGGTATAATAATCCCTCCCGGTGATATTAAGAAAGACATTGATCCTGAACTGGAAGCGATTATTTTAAAATCTCTCAATAAATATAAGGATTCGAGATATCAAAATGCAACAGAAATGATAAATGACCTCGAAGCCTATATGCACAAGAACTATGACCATCTACCCACTTCTTCACATATTTCTCATTTTCTTTATGATTTGTTTCAAAATGAAATAAAAAAAGAAAACATTGAGGTTGATTTAAAACCACTTCCCTATAAGGTCACCAGGAAAATCAGTAAACCGGAACAAAAAATTCAACCAGAATCAAAGCCTGAAGGGAAAGTCAAAAAGGCACGGGAAACCCCGGAACAAGATGAAAGCGAAGATTTTGTTCCCACCATTGAAATTGACTTTGAAGATCCAAAACCCATAAAAAAACATGGTAAACCGGTTGACGAGGAACCGAAAACCCAACCGGAGCCGCTGACTGGTAAAGAGAAAAAAATTAATAAACTACCATTCATTGAATATGATGATGAGGATTTAAATGACGAAAAGAAGAAAAAGAAGTTTCTACTCTTTGGAATCCTATTCATGGTATTTGTAGCTGTTGCCCTCGGGACCTACTTTCTTTCTTTCGATCCAAAATCCAAGCCAGCAGAACCATTAAGAAAAAATGAGCCAGTTCAAGCATCAAATAAGCTTGAAACAACCACGGATACAAATCCCCAATTAATTGAAAAACCATACGAGGTCATTATCCCGGGAAATGAAACCCAATCTGATAATAGTGATACACTTATTGAGGACCAGAAAAGTGAAGACACTGTTCCGGTAAGCCTCGATGAAAATGCGTCTCAACCGGAACCTGTAAAAAAGGAATCTGTTACAGTTACCCCAAAATTAAAGCAAACTTCACAAGCTATAAAGAAAACCCAATCCGAGAAGTCTTCAGAAGACAAAATCACCCCAACTGAATTGACAGAATCCGATACCGAGAAGATAGAAAAAGAAAAAAATCAAGCCCGGGAAAAATCCGAAACAACAGAGAAAAAACCCGAAGGGAAACAAAATAAAGAAACTGGGACCACGCCGGTGAAAATTGCAACTGAGGGAGAAATTGTTGCTTCCAGCATATTGGATGTCAAACCCATTGCTATCTCAACTCCATTACCCCGGGTTCACCGGAAAACCCGAAGAACCCTCGCTTCAGATCAGAATCTTCTGGTTAATATACTTATCGATCATAATGGAAACATCGAAAAAATAAAATTGCTTAGAAAATCAAGCTCAGCTGAAATCAATTCTCTGATCATCAGTTCCATTGCTAAATGGGAATACAAACCAGCCAAGAAGGACAAGGTGAGGGTAAAAACCTGGAAACAAATTCCAATAACAATAAAAAAATACAAGGAGTAAAAATGACACAATTAAAAAGTGAGGACAAATCATTTTACGAAAGCACTCTAAAAGAAGCGAAAAAAAAGATTGAAATAATTGACGCATCAATTGAAGAAGAACTGGCCAGAGTAAAAGAAAAAATCAACCAACTTCAAGAACAAAAAAAAGCAGTTCGACAGATCTATGATGGCGCCTGTGTTATTCTGGAAGCAAAAAACGAATTTGAAGAAGAAGAAAAATCATCAGTATAAAAACCAGAAGCCAAAACCAACCTGATTTGTTTTTATGAACTACTCAGAGAGTATTTTATATCTAAAAAAAATACAGGAACAGGGAATTAAATTAGAATTAAATAATATAAAAAAAGTCATTGACCATATCCCATTTAATTTAAAACCCATCAAATTCATTCAGGTTGCTGGTACCAATGGAAAAGGATCCACATCACATTTTATCACCTCAATTCTTCAGGCAGCCCAATACAGGGTCGGACTTTTTACCTCACCCCATCTTCAGGACATAAGAGAACGTATTACCATTAATAAAAAATGGATCTCAAAAGCTGATTTCTCAAAATCCTTGGATGTCGTAAGACACATATCAAACAATCTAATAAAACAGCATAAAATTGACAATATACCTACATTCTTCGAGCATCTGTTTCTAGTATCACTTTATTATTTTTATATAAAAAAAGTTGATTTCGCTATTTTTGAAGTGGGACTGGGTGGACGGCTGGATGCCACTTCAACAATTATTCCCGAGGTATCGGTAATCACCAATATTTCCTATGATCATACCAAAACTCTGGGGAAAAGAATAAAAGATATTGCTTTTGAGAAAGCCGGAATAATAAAAAAAAATATTCCGATTGTATGTGGTTGCAGTCAACACTCCATATCTAAAAAAGTAATAGAAGAGGTTGCAAACCAGAGGAATGCCCCATTTCATGAAGTAATAACGTTAAAAAATGGCCTGACCGTTAAAGAAAAGAAATGCAGCTATTCATGCACCTTAAAAACTAAATTGGAAACCTATAATTTTAATTTATTACTGAATGGTAAACATCAAGCCATGAACGCATCTACAGCAATAAGAGTGATTGAAATACTGAATCGAGATAGGTTTCAAATTTCAAAACCATCAATTTATCGGGGAATCCGCAATAATTTTGTACCCGGGAGAATAGAGATCATCAAAACCATTCCTGGAATCATACTGGATGGCAGTCATAACGTGGGAAGCATGAAGGCTCTCAATATATTTTTAGAACAGAAAAATTTGAAAAACCTTACTTTAATATTTGGCGTGTTAAGAGATAAAAATTATAAAAAAATGATCTCTCTCTTAAATCCGTTTATTAACAAAGTTATCCTGACCGAACCAATTTCAAGAAGAGCTTTGCCGGCTGAAACATTGGTGAAATTTTTTGATCAAAAAGAGGTCCATATCATGCACAATATTAAAGAAGCACTGGATATCGCCAAAAAATTTAAACAGGATATTCTTATAACCGGATCCCTCTATCTTGTCGGAGAGATGCGTAACATCATTTTTGGAGGTGTCAAAAATGGATATAGATAAATTTAAAGAAGCAGAAGCCAAGTATCTCGAACTGAAATCCCAACTGGATAAAGGCGAAATCGATGCCACAGTTATGAAAAAGAAGTTAAAAGAGATCATGCTTACCGACGACAGCGGGAATTACTGGATGATCGGCGGAAAATCCGGCAAATGGTATAATTATCGTGATTCTGAATGGAAAGAAGACAATCCGTATCCGGAAGAAGCACTTCAAACCCAGCAACTTTCCGAGGGTGACACGGTGATGGTTGATCGCAAGGAGAAACAGATTCTTATAGATGATAGTACGGAATTTGTTATTTGTAAGGTCTGTAAATCAAAAATTTCACCTCATTCAGTCTATTGCCACATATGCGGGGCCAATCAGAAAGAACCAAAAAAAACCGAAACTGTCACATCCCTGAAAGCCAAATCCGAAATACTTATAAAATCAATAAAACTGGTGCCCATGATCTTTTTTTTCGGGGGATTGGGTTTAATTTTAGGTGTCCTCCTGGGTGCCACATTTGGAATTTTTGATATATTTGGAGATTTTATTTTCCAGTTTCCCATCATGCTTCAAGAAACCAGGGGAAAAATTCAGGGCGGTTTGATCTTTGCGGCCATGGGTGGAATCAGTGGTTTTATCCTGTTGGCATTTTTCTCTGTTATTGTCACGGGAATCTACAACTTCATCTCATTTTTCTTCGGAGGAATCCGATTTAAGATAAAATCCTGAATGGAGATATTACAGGATATTCGCTTCTATAAACTGGTTGTGTCGATATTTATCCCGCTGACAATTTTCCTGTCTCTGTTTTATTTCTTTAAGAAAAAAAAGAAATAGACGCCAGTATCCCATAATGAAATAGGTTACAATCTGGAATAGTTTTTAAAATGGGTCTTAACAAACCGGGATAAATTTGCTCTCCCAATCTTCTGAGATAACTTCCGGGCTGCCGCATCAACCATTCTGCTGGCTCCCAGGGGAATATCCAGACCGGCTTCCTCTTTCAATTTATGAATCTCGTTTAAAAACACATTCCGGGCAATAATGGATGCCGAAGCGACCGCTAAATCCATTTCAGCATTGGTTAAAAAAACTGTTTTTTCATGTATGCTTTTATCATCAAAATGTTTTAAAACTCTGAACTCAGGCCCAAATTTATCAACTAAAATGACTTTGGGCTTCACCTTTTTTTCGAGCAGATTCTTCACAGCCTGGGCATGAGCCCAGCCCAGAATGACATTGATATTTTTGAATCTAGTGTACAATTCATTATATTTTTCCGGAGAAATTTTCACCAGAGAATAAAGAAAATGGCGCATCAATTGAGGGGCCATCAATTTTACCCGGTAATCACTGATGGATTTTGAATCTCTGGCATTTAAGTCTTCCATCTGTTCGGGGTTTTCGACATAAACCGCACAAACGATCAAAGGACCAAAAAAATCCCCCTTACCGACTTCATCACTACCGATTTTTGGGAAACAACTGAATACTTTATTTCGCTCCACATAATCCTCTCTTAGGTT
>DAOWKX010000001.1 GCA_030639705.1 Candidatus Aminicenantota bacterium | reverse complement strand
AGCAGCTATTCATTGATGCCAATGATGAAGCGATATGGATCAGGGGTTTTTCCCTGGGTCTGGGAGTGCAGCTGTTTTCGAAGATTTTGATCGATCTGGCCTATATGAATCAGAGCGCTTCCTGGAAGGAAACCGGATATTTCTCCGCCGAAACCCTGGTGGATACCCACTACCAAAACCATATTTTTTCCCTTTCCATTACATATATATTTAAAAAGATGGGAAAATAATTTTTATTCTTACCAAAAATAGAAAAAGGGAGTAAAAGGAATGTCAAAGGAGAGATTAAAATTTGGACAAAAATGGTTTATTTATTTTCTGGGTGTGTTGAGTATATTTTCTTTTTCGATTGGCATGCCCGGCCAAGAATCTCTGGATGAAATTAAATCTCCGGTATTGAACATGTATTACCATATCCAGGATGATACCGGAACCACACCTACCAAAGATACCGAAGTGTTGTTGTTGTTTGAACCGGGGGGTAAAGTGCTTATCTATGTGTACAACAACACGGATGAATTGACCCGGTACGGCAACTGGTCCTATACCGGGGGCAAATTGTGGCTGAAAATTTCGGCCGGTGATATAAAAATCGACTCTGATTTTGAACTTGATCTGAATCTGAAAAGGGTAAAAATGCCATTCCGAATTTTTTCAGTCGGAAACGGAAGTTCAGACTGGAGATGTCAGCGGATTGAGGTTGAGCAGGCCGTGCGTTTTATTTTTGGTGCCGCAACCAGTAATCAACCCGCATTGAAAAAAAAAGATGCAGCCATATCCCGGGCCATGGATTTTGCCAGAGCGGTAATTGCCGAAGCGGATAAGGTTCGGCAAAGAACTCTGATGCTGGCCCAGAACTGTAATCTTTATTTCAAAAGAAGAGGTGAAGCGCTTCAGGATGACTGGTGGCATCCAGCCGAATGGTGGTTTAACATTCCCAGTTCGGTTAAGGCTTTAAGAAACGGTATCGAGTTTACCTATATAGACGGAAGCAAGGCGGTGGTGGTATTATTCAGCTGGGCATCTAAATCTCTGAATCCTATTCAACTTAAATTGAGCAGACTGGTCAGGGATCCCCGGGTCCATATCAATGTGGAGCCCAGCGGTGAGGTCAGTTCTGACCCCAGGAATAAAACCGTACTTTTCATTGCTCCTTTCCACTTTCCCCGATCAGCAGTTTGGCAGGACAGGGCGGGAATTCGTCGGGTGAATATGGTTCAACCCATAACCGAAGACCCGTATAACTGGAGTCAACTCAAGTCAAAGTTATCCAAGCGGGGCTATGAGTACGATAAATTGACACATGATAGGGTTACGGTGGAGGGGCTGCTCAAAAAATTTTCCTGGTTAACCGATCCGGGAATTGTGATTTTTTACACCCATGGGACCTCGAGTGGTTCGCTGTGTACCGGAGAAATGCTGGGGATAAATCTTAATCATAATCAGAGACAGAAGAAAATAGAAGCAGTGAAAGACCGGTTGAAGGCATCCGGTCACAGCCGGTTGATTGAAGACTATAAAAATAGCCTGGGGATGATGTCGATTGGACTCCAAGACAGGGTACCGGCGGGACAGGCCTGGTTTGTTACCGTTCGTCCAAGTTTCTGGCGTTATCTTCAGGAAAAGCGGGGCCTAACCATATCATTTAAACGGACATTGTTTTATGCTGCGGCGTGTTTAACCGATCATACCCCGGATCTGAGAAATGCCGTTAAATCCAGGGCTTATTTTGGTTGGAAAGCGACCATCTCGCCCCAGCTAAACGGGACAGTCTGTCAATACCTGTTAAATCAATTATGCCGACCCACCCGGTCGGCAGAAGAAGCCTATTACAACCTGATCCGGGTGGTCAATACCCGGGAAATGATATATAAAGAAGATCGTATCCTTCGGGGAGTGGTCCCTGCCACTGTTGGACAGGCGCAGGTTGCCATATTTGGAAATCTGAAAAACTATTTGTTTAATGGATATGGTTTCAAGGGTAATAAAATGATTTCATATACCGGTAACGGATGGCTCAGCCCGAAAATACTTCATGTGGGTCAAGTGTGGTGGCTGGTTTTTGCCGGCCGCTGGGGAAATAGTGCCAAAGTCGGATCGGATAAATTGTGGAAGTGTTACCGGGGATATTGGTCCAAAAAAAAGTTCGGGCGAATGAAAGAGTTATTCTGCAATGCGGCCAATATTGGGAAAATTCCCAAAAGGGCAGAAGTAGCCTATGCTGGTTATCTGCTTACCGGTAAATCACCGGAAGGTTATTCAGGTAAGGTTGTTCCTCGCTGGACTCTCAATGAAAGTAAGAGATAATTGATATAGATATTGTTCGCTTTTAAAATGAATTGAAACCAATGCAGAATCAATAATTTTTACATGGCTTTTTTAAAGAAAATTCGTTAAAATGAAAAATTGATTTGAGGAGGGTCGATATGAAAATAAACGTTAAAATCAGTTTGATTTTTGCCCTGATCCTGATGTTATCTGTTGGCTCATACACCAGGGATATGAAAAATAAACGTGCTTTTACTCTCGAGGATGTCTACCGGATAAAAGGAATATCCGGTTTGAGTATTTCTCCTGATGGGCAAAAATTGCTTTTTACCGTGAGCTCCTATGAATTGAAAAAAGGGAAGCGAAATTCCGAAATTCATTTAATGGATTTAAAGACCGAACAGCAGATTCAGCTGACCGTCCATGAAAAATCTGATTTTCATCCGATCTGGTCTGCAGATGGGAAAAAAATCTATTTTATATCCACCCGAAAAGATGGTTCTCAGATTTGGGAAATCAATCCGGCAGGGGGAGAAAGCCGTAGAGTGTCAGACTTCTATACCGGTGTTTCCTCATCAATGATATCCCCTCTGAATGACAAAATATTTTTTACCTCATCGGTGTTCCCCGAATGTATGGCCGACGGTCAGTGTAATCAAAGACTGGAGAAACAATTGGATGAGGGAGTGGTCCAGGCTCACCTGGCCGATTCTTTGTTGTACCGTCACTGGACCAGCTATCGTGATTGGCGATACACCCACCTGTTTTACCTTGATTTATCGAGTAATAAAGTTCATGTTATCACCGGCGGTCAAACAGATTATCCTCCTTTTTCTCCGGGAGGGAGCACAGGATTTTCAGTCTCTCCGGATGGAAAAGAAATCTGTATCAGTGGGAATCATGACAAAAAATTAGCCAATTCCACCAACAGTGACTTGTTTTTAGTGGATCTGGAGGTCAAATCCTTCACTCCGATTAACATTACTCAAAAAAATAGGGCCTATGATGGAGTACCTTCATATTCACCGGATGGAAAATACATCGCTTATCTGACCCAGCAGATCCCCGGTTATGAAGCAGATAAATTCAGACTGGCCCTATATAACCGAGAAACCAAGATGAGTGAGGTTTTAACTGAAAGTATTGATGACTGGATTGGTGATTTTCATTGGTCACACGATTCCAGATATATCTATTATACCGTAATGGAAGCAGGGTACAGTCCATTATACCGGATTCATCTTAAAACCAAGAGACAGGAAAAAATCTTGAGAGGCCATAGTATCCGGGAATTTGTCATCAGTCCGGATGGGAAAAAACTGATCTTCACCCGGTCTAGTGTCGGAGAACCCTATGAGATCTGGCACTATCAAATCGGGAAAAGAAACAGCCTGAAACCTCTCACTACGTTTCACGAAGAAATTGGCAATACAGTGGATATCCGGCCGGCAGAGGAACACTGGATTAAGGGTGCCAATGATCAAAAGGTTCATGTATTTGTGGTTAAACCCTATAATTTCGATCCGGAGAAAAAATATCCGCTGATTATCAATATTCATGGCGGGCCCCAAATGATGTGGTCTGATTCGTTTCGCTTTGATTGGCAGGTATATCCCGGAGCCGGCTATATCGTGGCCTTTCCGAATCCACATGGCTCCACCGGTTATGGGCAGGAATTTACGGCTGCAATTTCAACTGATTGGAATGGTAAGGTCATGGAAGATATTGCCAGGGTAACGGATTATTTAGCTGAACTGGATTATGTGGATGAGAAACGGATGGGAGTCATGGGATGGTCCTGGGGTGGCTATGCGGTCATGTGGCTGGAAGGTAACAGCCAGCGATATAAAGCGCTGGCTGCCATGATGGGATTGTATGACCTGGATGCCATGTACAGTGCCACAGAAGAGTTATGGTTTCCGGAGTGGGATCTGGGCGGCACACCATGGCATAATAAAGAAGTGTATACCCGGCAGTCAGCTTCGAGTTATGTGAAACATTTCAGGACTCCCTGTCTGGTCATTACCGCTGAGAGAGATTATCGGGTTCCCTATACCCAGAGCCTTCAATTTTTCACAGACCTGCAAAAAATGGGTGTACCTTCACGGCTGATTGTTTTTAAAAATGATAGCCACTGGCCCGATCATGTCAAATCCATGCCGGTGTATTACAATGCCCATTTGGAATGGTTCCATAAATACCTGAAGGGTGAACCGGCTCCTTATGATACAGAAAAACTGATTCGCAACCAGCAATTCATTAAAAAACATACAAAAAAATAGTTACCAGTCTAAAAGTTGAAAAATATAGTCAAATAAGAAAATGAATAAAAAAAATATAGAGTTCAGGAAAAGTTTAATTTATTTTTGTAAGGGATTCATTGTTCAGGTGATCCTGATTTCTGTGACCATAATCGGATGTAACGACATTTCCAATTACTCAGGGCATTATTATGTGACTGTTGGTCCCAATCCTGCTTATATTATGGATATTGATCACAGCGAACATGCGGTTAGCTTTCGCTTACTGAATAAAGAGATTGATGTTTCAGGAACAGGTACTGTGGATGATAATCGAATGGAACTCTCAGGTGAGATAAGTGGAATAGGGCTTATTCTCCTGCATATGGAGTTTTCAGATGATGATATTAATTTTTCTGGAACCTGGGAATTTGCTTCAGGCACACCGATGACAGGAACGGTAACAGGCTCCCAGGACGCTTGGGTGACCTATGATGTTGAAAATGATGGGGTTCCCCAATTTGCCAACAGCAATTGCATTGACTTGGATAAAATTGATCGGATTTCCAGATTTCGCTCTGGAGAGGGACATGATTATTCGGATGATTTTGAGGATTGCCGAAGTATGAAGCATTACTTTCATCCGAAAAATGGAGTGAATAAGTCCACAGTAAAACTGTATTCCCCTGTAAATGGCACCATTATTGGCTGGGCTGACGAATGGGAAGGAAACACATTATGGAAAGGAACTGTGGTGGGAATTCAACCGGATGGGCTGGATGCATTTTCTATTACCATTTATCATATTAATCTCAATTCACATTTTAAAATAGGTAACCGGGTTACTTCCGGCCAGGAGCTGGGTCATTCAGAGAAAAAAAGCGGAACAGTGTCTGATATTGCCATATGGGTTCACAGCCCTTATGGAAATAAACTCATATCCTATTTTGAGGTGATGACTGAAGATATTTTTCAGATGTACCAAATACGTGGGATTTTTTCCAGAGAGCAGACCATCATTTCAAAAGCAAATCGAGATAACGATCCACTGCAATGTGTTAACGGCCAGTTTGTCGATCGGGGAAATCTTGAAAATTGGGTGTATCTAGATTGACCGATTTTTAAGTAGGAGGGACTAACAGTTTATAATCTGAAGCCTTCAGTAATTTCGCACAACTTTTTTAATAATAAGAAAAAATACAGAATTAATCATGATATAGATAACTTAGCCAAATTTTTTTTTGAAAAATATTCTTTAAAAAAAATATTTAAATGAAAGATGTGGTGGAAGCAAACGAAGTTGAGTATTTTGAGTTTGAGGTAATCGTCGAAGATGCAATTCAAAAGATTCTGGAGGAGAAAGAAAGAACATGAAGAAAATCTCAGTTATCTTTTTGATGTCATTTTTATTATCACATAAATATAGGAATTTGCTTTTGATGCTCGCCACAAATCTCTCACAATTTCCCTTGATTTCCACCTGCTGACACAGCAGAGTAAGTAAGGGATGGGTTTGACAATTCAGGATAGATCGGTGAGGAACAGATCAAAAGCATGAAAAAGGGGAATCCATAGAGGAAGCTTTTTGTATATATGTTACGCAAATGCACTGGGATGAGCCTTCGTGAGATTGGGGAGCAAATGGAGATAGATTATGGAGCTGTATCTGTATTAACGAGGTATTTTGGTCGGGAAGTTGAGAAGAATAAGGAAATGAAGAAAATTGTGGAAAGAGTGAACAAGGAAGTTCGACATCGAGTATTGGAATGAAAAACTTTTCCGACAAATCTTTATTCTTTAGACCTGACCCCACATCTATACTCTCTAAAGCCCGTCACCATCGCGACCTTCACGTTTCCAAGAATATCCTGATTCTAAGAACGGAGGGTTTATAGCATCGGACAACATATAAAAAGGCCATAGAATGGTAACTTTGATCTTTGGAGATAAATAATCACGAGAAATAGGGCCAAAATGGCCGAGAAAACCCGGTTTACGAAGATCCCTAATTACATATACTATGCCGCAAGCCAAATACAGAGCCAGTGCTGCTAACCATCTCAATGGACCGTGAACAAAGAAAAATAAGGCCCATATAAGGACCACAGCGAGAATCACAAAAATGATAAGGGAAAAGACAGTCCATATTGATCCGAAGAAGAGCATTAATTCTTGGAAGACCACGAAGAAGATAACAGCAAGGATTAAGAAGAGAAAGGTTGACATGAGACCTCCTTATTTTTTTAATTATATAAGTTGAATTTTGCTTGATGTTTCCTCTTAGATGACGTTGCATTCTTGAATGACAACATAGGAGATTCCTTTTTTCATCTCAATGAAATATTATGGGAATTATTGTTCATTGTCAATAAATTACTGAAAAATAAATGTTTTGATGTTGACAGTTTTGACAGCACATCAGTATAAAGATGGGATTTTTCTGAAGGTAGTTGTGGGTATTGTATAGGCCAGAGATCCAGATATTTTAAAATCTTCTTTATCTCCTGATAAAATTGGTAACTTCTTGTTTTATTGTTTACAGATTTTACAGAAAACAATCGAAAAAATCAGGAAAATTTGATATTTTAATGGTATCATTATGTATAACTTCTGAGTAATTAAACCATGAAAAGGCGTAACAGGTGTAAAAAAAGAAAAAAAAGAAAGCCAATATAATTAAGGAGTATTCTGTGGATAGAAATGAACAAAAGAAGAAAAGATGGGATGATGTGAAATTACAGATTGCCGAACTGGATCAGATTGCGATTTCGGTCCGATCTCATAAACTTTTAAACCAATTATCAAAAGAGAATCCCAAGCTTGAAGAGATCATGAGGAATGCCAAGAATGAAATTGAAACCCTGGTGGGTATAAAGAACTGGGTCATGGAAGAAATCCGGGATAAACCCCATGTGCTGAAGTTCTACAGAAATGAATATGCGCCGGATGAGAGACCTAAAGTATTTGAGTCTCTGCAATGGTGTGATTATGCAGCCATACGTATCCTGGATTATATCGATAATGCCGGACGTGAATTTCCTGATCTGAATCTCCGTGGTGAGATTGCCATCAGCAATCCCATTAAACTTATCTGGCTGGCAGTTAACCATGGTACCGGTGGCGCCAAACCTTTCTTCTTTGAAGACATGCTTCAGTTATTCCGCCAATTTTCCGGCAAGAGTCAGGCCAGTCTTCCCTCCCAGGAGGAGGTAAAAGGTTGGATGAAACGGTATCCCTCGGGATTGGATCCCCGTATTATCAAGTTGAGAGAGGAAAACAGAGCCAGAATACTCAAGATCATAATCAATAAAATTGATCAGGGTCAGATCAAGGATTCGATTTATAAATTCAAAACCGGTATGTCTCAGGAGCATAAATTTTTGCAAACCCTTGAATGGTGGAAAGAGAGTCGGTTTCATCTTCACTTTGCAGTGCGATCCCCTGATCTGTTAAATGAGATGCTGGGATTTTCCTTGGATCCGGATACCATGAAGGTTTTATGCCGGGCAGAAAAAGCGGGCCTTCCTTTTTTTGTAAATCCCTATTATCTCGCATTATTGCACGTGCGGGTCCCTTATTTTGCCATCGGTGCAGACCTAGCCATTCGTCATTATGTGATATACAGCCAGCAACTGGTGGATGAGTTCGGTCATATTGTTGCCTGGGAGAAAGAAGATGAAGTCCAGCCGGGGAAACCGAATGTGGCCGGCTGGCTGCTTCCCTCTCAACATAATATCCACCGCCGCTATCCAAAGGTGGCCGTCTTAATCCCCGATACCATCGGACGTGCCTGTGGCGGGCTTTGTGCTTCCTGTCAGCGTATGTACAGTTTCCAGAATGGTATTTTGAATTTTAACCTGAATAAATTGAAACCCGATGAAACCTGGGAACAGAGATTATCATACTTAATGGAATACTTTGAAAAGGACTCTCAACTGAGGGATATTCTGATCACCGGTGGTGATGCCTTAATGAGTACAGATAAATCACTGGACCGGATTCTGAATGTAGTTTATGAAATGGCGCTGAAGAAAAAGCAGGCCAATAAAGACCGAAAGGATGGAGAGAAATATGCAGAAATGGTCCGGGTCAGGCTGGGTACGCGGCTTCCTATTTATCTCCCCCAGCGAGTCACCCCCGAGCTGGTCAAGATTTTAGCGGATTTCAGGGAAAAAGCATCCGGGATCGGCATCAAACAATTTATTATCCAGACCCATTTCGAATCCCCGATGGAAGTCACACCTGAAGCCAGAGAAGCTGTTGAACTTTTGAGTTCCGCCGGCTGGATGGTCACCAACCAGCATGTATTGACTGCAGCGTCGTCCAGGCGGGGGCACCGGTCAAAGCTGCGTCAGGTTTTAAATGAAATTGGGGTGCTACCTTATTATACATTTGTTGTTAAAGGTTACATGGAAAACCATTTTAATTACGCACCGATAGCCAGGGCGGTTCAGGAACAGATTGAGGAGAAAGTGGTGGGCCTGGTGCCTGAAGATATTCAGGAAATTATTACCCGGTTTGGGCAGGATCCCGAGTTGATGATAGAAAATATTGCCGAGATCAGAAAATCGGCCCGACTCCCTTTCCTGAGTACGGATCGGAGCGTGCTGAACCTTCCCGGTGTGGGCAAAAGCCTGACTTTCCGGGTGATCGGGATTACCCGGTACGGACGTCGGATCCTTGAATTCGATCATGATCATACCCGGTCCCACAGTCCGATTATTGGGAAAATGGGCAAGGTGGTCATTATTGAATCCAAATCAATCAGCGAGTATTTAAGGCAGATGGAAGAATTGGGTGAGGATCCTGCTGAGTACGAAGGCCTGTTCGGGTATTCCATCGGCGAAACCGAGCCCCGGTTTCCGTTATATGAGTACCCGGAATATGATTTTAAAACAACTGGCAAACTCACCAATTTATTGATTTAGAATTCGGGTTTTTACGGTTATGACCGGGGTGTTAAAGCCCAGGTCCAAACAGATGAATAAAATGGATGAAAAAAGGATAAATCCGGTTTCAAAACTGGTCTGGCGGTTAACCCTGGTCGTTTTTTGTGCCATATTAATGGTGGGGTTTGCCGATCAATCCATGCTGGGTCCACTGTTGAATCCGCTGATGGAGGATTTTTTTCAGGACACTAGCCAGGTGGTGCCCCTGGGCTGGGTTTCTTTTGTCTTCACCATACTGTCAGCCATTTCTATGATAATTGCCGGGATTTTAGCAGACCGAAAATCGCGAAAAACCATCTGTTTGGCCGGATGTCTGATTTATGGCAGTTTTTCGGTTTTGACGATTCTGGTTCCCCATGGGCAGGCGGGTTATGTATTTTTCTTTATCACCCGGGCCTTAAATGGGATCGGGATCGGTGCCATAGTGCCCACCATTTTTTCAATGGTCGGGGACAGTGTCAGTGCCAATCGGCGTTCCATTTCATTTGCCTATATTTCACTGGCCATGCTGGTCGGACGGATGTCGGGTTTTTTGGTTGCCGGTTCATGTGGTGATAAATGGAGGCTGGCCTATTTCATGCTGGGGATCATCAATTTGATACTGGCTATGGGTTTGTTGTGTATTCGGGAACCCCGGCGCGGGAGTCAGGAAGAGGAGTTGCGCCATTTGATTCTGGAAGGGGCGGAATACCGTTTTCGAATTTCCCGAGAGGATATCAAGTTTATTTGGTCCAATCGAAGCAATTTCTGGCTGGTCGTGAATTTTGTGGATGTGATTCCCGCATCCATAATTATATTTCTCATTTTCAAATATCTGAAGGATATTCACAATTTGGGAAATGATATCATCAATCTCACCATCATTGTGGTTGCGGTATTGGGAGGGGCTGGAACCTTGATCTTCGGAAAACTGGGAGACTGGGGATTTCAAAAAGACAAGAGGGCCAAGGTTATCATTGCTCTCTTCTGCAATATGGTTCCCATTGTATTCATGATCGGATTTTTGAGTCTGGATTTTCGGGTGGCCGAGGGGACTTCATTGAAGGGAGTGCTGGCCTTGCCGGTTATATGGCTGATGATGGGTTTGATAGGTGCGGCCATGTTTATCAATCAAGGTGTCAATCCCAATTGGTACAGCACGCTGACGGATATCAACCTGCCTGAACACCGGGCGACTTTAATTTCAATTGCTTCATTTATGGATATAATGGGTCATGCCCTGGGGCCATTGATCGGTTCCTACTTAGCCACTTCATGGGGGCTCCGGGGGGCAATGTGGTCGGTTCTATTGTTCTGGATGGTGAATGTCGGATTGTGGTTGCCCATCCTGTTCCATATTAAAAAGGATTGGACAAGAATACATGGATGTTTGAAGCAACGGGCCCGGGAAATGGAGAAAAAATTAAAATGAACCCGGGAATAGGGGATCGGGAGGATCTGAATGAGGACTATTTGGCCCTGGAAAATATCGGCCGGGAAATATAAAGAAAGCAACGATTAATTTTTCAGAAAGTGCTGGGTGGAGAAGAGGGAAGAGAAAAGGCCGATTCCGGTTCCAAGTATGATAAGTCTAATAAAAAGGGATGCCGGGATGACTTCGACGGTGATTACACCTTTGATTAAATTAAAAATAAAGTTGGCATAGGAAGGAAAGAGCTTTAGCAAACCATAGAGAATGATTCCGGCCATGATACTCCCGAATAAACCCAGTAATGCCCCTTCTATAATGAAAGGAAATTTGATGTACCAGTTGGTGGCGCCCACCAGCTTCAGAATATGAATTTCGTCTTTTCGGTAAAGGATGTTTAATTTAATCACATTATAAATGATAAAAATGGACACAAATAAAAGTATTGAACTGAGAAATAGACCGACAATGGTGATAAACTTCTTGATGGTCATTATTTTTTTTGCCCATTCCAAATTGATTTGTTTACTGTCGATAATATTCATTTTTTCAATTTCATCCAGAATGGAATTGATCTTGGTATCCAGATCATATTCTGGCTTGAATCTGATTTCCATTGATGACGGGAATGGGGATTCGTTGAATTCGGAGAGGATATATTTTAATTCCGGGAATTGCTGTGAAAAATTGATTTCCGCCTGTTTTTTAGAATTAAAGGTAACATGTTCAACCAGCAAGTTTTGCCTGATTTTTTCGAGTAAATGCTCAATCTCCTGAATATCAACATTGTCTTTGAAATAAAAAATTGCTTCGATTGATTTGGAAAATTCCTTGGTTATGATATTCAGATTGGTGGAAATATAGGTGAAAATTCCGTAGATTAGTAAGGTAAAGGAAATGATTCCCAGGCAAAGGAGATTGATGAGTTTATTCCGCAGGATATTTTTGGTGGCATTAATTATGGCATTTTTTAGTAAATTCACAATAATTCTTCTTTGCTCCAATCTGAAATGAGTCTCCCTTTTTCCAGTCGAATCACTCTTTTGGGAAATATCTTGATCAGATTTTTATCATGGGTCGCGATAATCATGGTGATACCATTTGAATTGATTCGTTCGAATATTTTCAAGATTTCTATAGAGAGTTCTGTATCCAGATTTCCCGTTGGTTCATCGGCAATGATAATTTTGGGATTGCCAACGATGGCTCTGGCAATCGCTACACGCTGTTGTTCACCTCCTGAGACATGTTCGGGGATATAGTTTCGGCGGTGGGTGAGTCCCACCAGTGAGAGGGCACTGTGAACCTGCTTATCAAGGGTTGATTTTCGCTCACCCCGGATAATCAATGGTATGGCAACATTTTCATGAATAGTGCGTTTGCTTAACAGTTTAAAATCCTGGAAAACAATGCCAATGCTTCTCCTTAGTTTGTAAAGCTTTTTGTTTGGAATCAAATTAATATTCACCGAATCGATTAAAATCTGGCCTTTGGTGGGATGTTGTTCTTTGAAAATGAGTTTCAACAGGGTTGTTTTTCCGGCTCCAGATGAACCGGTTAAAAAGATGAATTCACCCTTTTCGATGGAGAGATTGATATCATTCAGGGCAAACTGGTTTTTAACATACTGTTTGCTGACATGATAGAATTCAATCATTCTTTTACATTATTTTGACTCTACCTTTACCTTGGCCTTCACCTAGCTGTTTTGAAGAATTTTCTTGGCTTCAAACACAATCCTGTCAGGGGTTAATCCATAATATTCATATAATCTCTCAGCAGTTCCTGATCTGCCGAATTGGTTTTCCACTCCGATGATTTTCATTTTGGTAGGATAAACCTGAGAGAGAAATTCCGCTATCGAGCTCCCCAGGCCGCCAAAAACAGAATGGTCTTCTATGCTGATGATTCCCCTGGTGCTCTGTGCGAATTCCAGTGTGGTTTTTTTATCAAGGGGTTTGATGGTTGACATATTGATTACAGCTGCATCGATGGATTCCTTTTCCAGTAAAAGAGCAGCTTCCATTGTTTTTTCAACCATGGCCCCGATGGCAAAAAGAGCGATATCCTTACCCGGTCTTAAGATTGATGCTTCGCCGAATTTAAATTGATAGTGCTGGTCATAAATTTTATCCAGCTTGCCCCGGGTTAAACGAACAAAGAATGGTCCGAAATGACCGGCCACATATTCAATGACACGGGATGTTTCGGTTGCGTCTGCTGGGGTGATGATTCTCATATTGGGAAGGGTTCGCATCAGGGCGATATCTTCCAGCGCCTGGTGAGTGGATCCATCTTCACCCACACCAAGACCGTAATGAGTACCGATTAGTTTGACATCTACATTGTTATAACAGACCGATTGGCGGACCTGGTCATATACTCTACCTGCTAAAAAAACACAAAAACTGCTGGCAAAGACGGTTTTTCCGGTAAGTGAAATGCCAGCAGCGGTTGAAACCATATCCTGTTCTGATAGGCCAATATCGATAAAACGTTCTGAAAATTCTTTTCCAAAGACGATGGTCTGGGTGGACTTTGCGAGATCAGCATCCATGACCACGATATTTTTATTTTTTCTTCCCAGTTCCAACAAGGTCTGTCCGTAGGCATCTCTGATACTTTCCTTAGCCATTTTTCAACTCCTCCAAGGCAATCTCCATTTCTTCTCTGGTAGGAGCTTTTCCATGGAAGTCAACATTATTCTCCATAAAGGAAACCCCTTTTCCCTTTATTGTATTGGCAATGATTAGGGTTGGCCTATCGGTTTCAGATTTAAAAGTATTTATTGACTCCTTGATCTGCTCCAAATTGTGGCCGTCTATTTCCAGGACTTTCCATCGAAAAGCTTCCCATTTTTCTCTGATGGGGGTGATATCTTTGATGTCTGAAACTTTACCGTCAATTTGAAGGTTGTTGTAGTCCAGGAAGACACATAAATTATCCATTTTTCTGAAACCGGCTGTCATGGCTGCTTCCCAGATCTGACCTTCCTGAGATTCACCATCTCCTATGATGCAGTAAACATAGGCGGGGATTCCGGATAGTTTGATTCCCAGGGCCATACCCCAGGCCATTGAAAGACCCTGTCCGAGTGAGCCGGTTGAGGCTTCTACACCGGGTGTGTCCAGGCGGTGAGGGTGTCCCTGAAGTATCGAATCGATTTTTCGTAAAGATAGAAGTTCTTTTTCAGGAAAAAATCCCCTCAATGCCAGTGCGGAATAGAGAGCCGGGGCTGCGTGTCCTTTTGATAATACGAATCGATCCCGATCGGGTTTTTGTGGATTTTTTGGATCGATATTCATTGCCTGAAAGTATAAATATGAAAGGATTTCAGCGATCGACAGGGAACCACCGGGGTGACCGGAACCTGCTTCGGCAATAATTTTTATTACCTGTATCCTTATCTTTCGGGCAATATCTTCTAATCGACTGGATGAGTCATTGTTTGTCATCAAGACCCTCCTAACTGCCTGTTTCTTCTTCTGCTCTTATTTGTTTATATAAAATCCGACCACAATTTTCACAGATATATAAGTTATTAGTGGAAATAATTTCATTTAAAAGCTGAGGGCGTATTTTTATGTTACAAATTCCACAAAATTCCGTTTCCACAACCGAAATGACCTTACCGGCTTTTTTTTGAAAAAGATTATCATAGGCTTTTAATAAATTTTGAGGAATTTTTTTTCGTAATTCTGATTTTTTTGAGTTTTCTTCCTTCAATTTTGATTTATTGTATTCCAGATGATCATTTAACTCTTTTATTCTTTTGTTGTAATCGGCTGCGATATGATTGAAATCATCTTCTCTCTCTCTGATTTCATCCATTATTTCATCAAATTCCAGCATTCTCTGGATTATTTTTTCCTCCACCGCTGAGATTTGATCTTCCTCGAATTTTATCTCAATGATGAATCCCTGGTATTCTTTATTGGTGGTGGATTTATTCATCTGTTCCCTGTATTTTGTTATCTTCTCTTTGATCACTAATATCTTTTTTTCCAGTTGCTCCCGTATTTTTACATTTTCCTGACGCTTGATCTTAACATTTTCAATGATATTTTTTTTGCTATCTCTCTCTTCTTCTAATGTTTTGATGGTAATCGGAATTTCTTTTATTGTCGTTTCGATGTTGCTTGTCTGATCATCGTGTTTTTGGAGAAGATTTAAAAGCTCTAATCCTTCTTTCAATGAGGCTCCTTTTGCTGAAGTAACTGGGCCTACCAGGATTCGAACCTGGAACCTACCGGTTATGAGCCGGTGGCTCTAGCCGTTGAGCTATAGACCCACTTATTAATTTTTAGATTATCAAAAAACTGGTTCTGTGTCAAGTGGAAGGATTGACGGAATAGTGTGTTTTTATCTAATTAACAATACCGTGTCCTTAATTCATCATCAAATTTTTCGCAGGCTGTAGTCGCTATCCCTTTTCACTTTACCCAAAAACGTTT
>DAOWKX010000189.1 GCA_030639705.1 Candidatus Aminicenantota bacterium | reverse complement strand
TTTGGTAATATGTCCGATAATAAAAACCGTTATTCCCTCCATTTTGGCAAACTCGATTATTTCGGAGGTGGCCATTTTCATGGCCGATAAAGAGCCGGCAATCAGTGAATTTTTTCCCGGATGGATGGTCTGGATTGAGTCGATCATTAAAAATTCCGGCTTTAAATCAGAGGCTGATTTTTTAAGATTTTCCAGTGTCCCCATGGTCAGGAGGTAAAGATCATCTGAATCTATGTTGAGCCGATTGGCCCTTATTTTAATTTGATGAGCTGATTCTTCTCCGGAGTAATACAGCACTTTTTGACCGGCTCTGGTGAGTATACCGGATACCTCAAGAAGCAGTGTGGATTTCCCGACTCCCGGTTCTCCTCCGATAAGAATAACCGAATCAGGAACAATTCCTCCTCCCAGTACCCGATCAAATTCTGTCAGCCCTGTGTTGTTTCGCCTGGCCTTAGATTCTTCTATGTCCTTTAATCGTACGGCCGTACTCTCCCGATTGGATAATTGAGATTCCTCATTACCGGGTTTGATTTCCACCATTGAATTCCAGTTCTGGCATTGAGGGCATTTTCCATAATATTTTGGACTTTGATACCCGCATTCAATACATTCAAAGATGGTTCTATTTTTCATATTGTCCTTTTCCCAATCCATCTGGCCTGCCGGCTTCTCTGAGAATGGATGAGGATCTATTCCTGGATCATAGAAAAGTTAGCTATTTTTGAAAGCAATTCCTCAATTCTCTGAAGAAGGGCGATTCTATTTTTTTTCAATTGCTCCTCTTCGGCCATGACCAGGATGTTGTCAAAGAAATCATCGATGACCGGTTTCATTTCCAAAAGCGTTGAACAGGCCTTTATGTATTGATGGCTCAGGATTGATTCTTCAATCTGGGCTTTGGATTCTTTGAAGATTTCAAACAATATCTTTTCTTCATTTTCTGTCAGCAGTTCTTCTGATATATTATAGGATTCATAGCCCTTAATAATATTTTTCAGGCGCTTATGAAGAATGATCAGGTGTTGTATGGAGTCAGTACTCTTCATGTTTAAGACATCTTTTGCTCTCAAGACCATTATGTAAATATTAAGGGAATCGGTATTCATAATAGCGGTAACCAAATCGAATCTGATATTAAGAAAATCTTTAAAGACAGTGGCGATACGAATGATAAAATATTCTTTTATTTTGCCATAGAGGTCAATTTTTTCTTTTTTATTCTCTTTTGATGAGAACTGGTTGAAAAAACATTCAACTGAAAACTGGATCAACTGATCCAGGTCAAAATTCATTTTCATATCGATTATTGTCTTGATAATGGCATTGGCATCTCTTCGAATTCCATAGAGATCTGTTGAACCGGAGGTCTTGATGCCTATTTGCATAAATCCTGTGATGTTATCCATTTTATCTGCGATGGACAATAAACAGGCTCCCAGGTGATCCAGCTGTTCATCGGAAAAACCCTTGGGTTGATAATGGCCGTAAACGCTCTTCCATATATCTTCATTGACGTTTGCTTCTTTTAGATAGAGTCCACCCATTATTCCCTGCAGTGAGGGAAATTCCCTGACCATTCTGGTGACCAGATCATTCTTACAGAGACGTGCGGCCTCGGTTAAATTTTTGGTCAGGTGGGTTTTATTGTTAATGCCGGCTAAAAATTCAACCAGGGTTTCTAATCTTTCGGTTTTTTCAAAATAATTACCCAAATCCTTTTGAAAGATGACATTTTTTAATTTATTTCTCAGCAATCGAAAATCATCCTTGCGGTCATTTTCCCAGAAGAATTTCGCATCTTCCAGAGTGGCCTGAATGACTTTTTCATTTCCATGGGCCACATATTTATTTTCATCTGGAATATTTGATATCCCGACAAAGGTGTTTATCAAGCGGTTCTGTTTATCATATACCGGGTGCAATTTTTTTTCTTTAATCATAAAAGTTGAAATAATTTCCGAGGGTAGCTCCAGATATTTCCTGTCAAATTCTCCCATGAAAACCACCGGGTATTCATTATTATAAATATAATAATCCAGCAATTCAGAATCGATTTCTATGTTTATACCCAGTTCTTCCTGGATTTCGTTTATTTCTCCGAGAATTTTTTCTCGTCTCTCATCCTCTCTGACAATAACGAAATTTTTGTTCAATTTTTCAAAATAGTCTTTAATTGAATTGATTTCCAGGGGTTCGTCTGACAACAGGTTGTGTCCTTGAATAAGATTGGATGATTGAATGCCGGCGAACTGGCATTTGATTAACTGGTTATTAAAAATAGAGAGAATATTTCTGATGGGTCTGATAAACGGAATCCGTGATTGATTCCAGAGCATTTTTTTTGAAAATGAGAGTTCACGTAAGCTGCCGGGAATGATTTCTTTGAGAATATCAACGGTATTCTTTCCCTGTATTGTCTTATTCAAGCCGGTATAATCGCCCTTTTTTGTTTGGATATCAATGAGATCGGATTCGCTTATTTGATGGCTTTCAAGAAATTTTTTAAGGGGTAGGGCAGGATTTCCATTTTTGTCATAAGCAATACTTTTTGCCGGACCGAGGATTTGTTCTTCTTTATCCGGGGCTTTTTCAGGCAGCGTAGAAATGTGGATCATGAATCGTCGGTTGGTAGCAGCGGTTTCGTTTGCCTGCCCGATGATTCCAAGTTTATTCATTTTTGTTAAAAATTTGTTTTTTAATTGTTCCGAAATAGATTTTATTTCGGAAACCGGCACTTCTTCAATCCCCAGTTCAAAGAGAAAATCACTCACCGGATTCCTCCTCTTGTTTTTTTCCTTCGGTGTCTTCGATGTATTTCCGGGCAATTTGCGAGGAAAGATCCCTCATGGTGGCCATGAGAGATGTCCTTTCAGCAATGGATATGGCCTTTCTGGCATCCAGAATATTAAACAGGTGTGAACATTTTAATACCAGGTCAAATGCCGGCAGATACAGATTGGCCTGGATCAATCTTTTGGCTTCATTTTCATACTGGCTGAAATTATTTCGTAGAAATTCAATATCTGCAAATTCAAAGTTATAAATGGAAAATTGTTTCTCTTCTTCCATCCGAAAATCCGAATAGGTAACTTTATGGCCCCAGGTTAAATCATAAATGTTATTTTCAGATTCTAAAAACATGGCCAGTCGTTCCAGTCCATAGGTTATTTCCAGGGAGTTCGGATTTAATTCCAGACCTCCGGCCTGCTGAAAATAAGTATATTGAGTGATTTCAAGTCCATCGCACATTACCTGCCAGCCCACTCCCCAGGCACCTAAAGATGGGGAGGCCCAATTATCTTCGTCGAACTTAATATCATGATTCCGGATATCCACTCCAAGTTGCTGCAGGCTATTGAAGTATAAGTTTTGACCATTCTGGGGAACCGGTTTTAAAATAACCTGGAATTGATTATGTTTTTGGACCCGATTGGGATTTTCTCCATACCGTCCGTCATCCGGTCTACGTGAGGGCTGCCAGTAAGCGATCTTCCAGGGATTTTTTCCTAATACCCGGAAAAAAGTATCCGGAGTCATTGTACCGGCTCCCACTTCAATATCATACCCGGAAACAATGCAGCACCCATTCAGGGACCAGAATTCCTGCAATTTTAAAATGATATCTTGTAAACTCAATTGGTCTCCTTTTTTTTCCATTTTAACACCGGTTTCCGCGCTGCCTGTACTTCATCCAGCCGGGATACCGGTGTGGTATAGGGTGAGCCTTTTACAGAATCGGGATTTTCCTGAGATTCTTTTATGATTTCCTTCATGGTCCGGATAAAGTGGTCGATTGTATCCTTACTCTCCGTTTCGGTGGGTTCGATCATCATGGCGCCGTGAACAATCAAAGGAAAATAAGTGGTGAAAGGATGAATGCCATAATCCAGGAGTCGCTTGGCAATATCCAGGGTTTTTACTTCCAGTCCTCTATCTGAAAAGATAACCTCGTGCAGGGTTTTTGACGGGTAGGGTAAATCAAGGATATCTTCCAGGCTTTTGCGGATGTAATTGGCGTTCAGTACTGCGTCTTCTGCCACTCTCCTGAGATATTCTTTACCCAATGCCAAAAGGTATGCTAACGCCCGAACTAATACCAGGAAGTTACCATAAAAATTTTTAATACGGCCGATTCCGTCCAGGTTGAAATAGTGAACCACAAATCGGTTGTTTTCTCGGGATACCAGGGGGACCGGCAGAAAAGCTGCCAATTTATGAGTTACTCCGATAGGACCTGAGCCGGGGCCGCCTCCGCCATGAGGTGTTGAAAAGGTTTTATGCAAATTTAAATGCACAATATCAACACCCAGATCACCGGGTTTTAGGATTCCCATGAAGGCATTCATGTTGGCTCCATCCATATATAGAAAGGATCCATTCTGGTGGAGGGCATCAGCGATTTCACATATATTCTTTTCGAATATACCCAGGGTATTGGGATTGGTCATCATAAGGGCAGCGACATCTGAATCCAGGTGTTCCCTCAATGTTTTTATATCGATTATTCCTTCTTTATTTGACGGAATTTCCTTGATCTCATACCCGGCAAAATGTGCCGAGGCCGGATTTGTTCCATGGGCTGAGTCCGGAATCAAAACAATTTTTCTTGGATCACCCTGTGAGCTCAAATATTTCCGGATAATCATCATACCCGCCAGTTCGCCATGAGCTCCGGCAGAGGGAGCCAGGGTAAATCTGGCCATACCGGTTATCCGTATCAACCAGTCTTCCAGCCGGTGTATGATTTCCAGATTTCCCTGTACCAGCTGATGTGGTGAATAGGGGTGGGCAGAGAACTCGCTGAAGCCTGCGACCAGGTCATTAATTTTTGGATTGTATTTCATGGTACAGGA